>NZ_JAPVZB010000016.1:0-48383 GCF_041432125.1 Streptococcus sp. 20925_1_77 | reverse complement strand
TATATCAGTAAGAGCCCTGAGAGAAGATCAGGTAGATAGGTTAGGAGTGGAAGTTGTGTGAGCAATGGAGCGGACTAATACTAATAGCTCGAGGACTTATCCAAAGAGTCAAAAGATATTGACAACGTAAGGTTAACTTGTTAGAATATAGATATTCAATTTTGAATGTTTAATCATTCAGAGTTAAGTGACGATAGCCTAGGAGATACACCTGTACCCATGCCGAACACAGCAGTTAAGCCCTAGAACGCCGGAAGTAGTTGGGGGTTGCCCCCTGTGAGATAAGGTAGTCGCTTAGCTTTATTCCGCCATAGCTCAGTTGGTAGTAGCGCATGACTGTTAATCATGATGTCGTAGGTTCGAGTCCTACTGGCGGAGTATAGAAATTAGACCAGTGGGCTGGTCTTTTTTATTTTTATTTTTTTCAAAACATAGATTGTCTGTTTTAATCTGCCAAGTGAAGTCACAATATCTGAAACTTTTATGTTTTCTTGATAGTAAGCCTCTATCATTACAAGTTCGTTTGGGGTAAGATGAATATAAGTCATTTATGTTAGTTCCTTTCAGACAAATGTGGTGTTTATCTGAGCCTAACATAGATGGATTTTTCTCTCTAGCTTAATTTTACAAATCTGGTAAAAGTATAAAAGCTCCGTTTTTATAACGGAGCTTTTATAGTTTTAGTTATTCGGGAAAAATGCATTATATAGGGCTTTAATGGCTTTTTCTTCTTGATCTTTACTTACAACGAACATAATAGAAACCTCACTAGATCCTTGTGAAATCATTTGAATATTAATTTCATTTTCTGACAGTGCCTTAGCTGCAGTTGCGGTAACCCCTACTTGGCTCTTCATTTTTTCACCAACAATCATAATGATTGAAAGATCATGTTCAATTTCAGCTGTGTCAACTTCGAGTTTTTGTGTTAATTGTTTCAGAATTTCTTGTTCTTTGATCGGAGTCAGTTCACGTGAACGCAAAATGATGGACAAGTCATCGATTCCAGTTGGCATATGTTCCCAACTAATATTGAGATCTTCTAATATTTGAAGGAATTTTCGACCAAAACCGACTTCGCGGTTCATGAGGTATTTGGTAGTGTTGATACTAACGAATCCTGAATCACCTGCAATCCCTACAACAGTCACATGATCATTTGAATGTTCCAAAACAATTCGGGTTCCTGGGTGGTCTGGATTATTTGTATTTTTAATGACTAATGGAATTTTACCTCTGTATGCTGGAACGAGTGCTTCATCATGTAAGACTGAAAAACCTGCATAGGCTAATTCACGCATTTCCTTGTAAGTTAATTCAGGAATTGAATGTGGGTGTTTAATAATACCTGGATGTGCTGCAAAGATACCATTTACGTCTGTAAAGTTTTCGTATAAGTCTGCTTTTACGCCAGCTGCAATGATAGATCCTGTAATGTCCGATCCACCACGAGAAAATGTACAAATGTCCCCATCTTGGGTAACACCAAAGAACCCTGGAATGACAATTACTTCACTTGCATCTTTTAGTTCTTCAATTTTATCGTAACTAGAAGGTAAAATACGAGCGTTGGAAGGTTCCGCAGTGACTGTTATTCCTGCTTCTTTTGGATGGATATATTTTGCTTCTAATCCATTTTGATTGAAATAGGCAGCTATGAGTTTAGCGTTGTTATTTTCACCGGCTGCCAAAAATGCATCGTATGTAAATGGATTTCCTTTTTTAGGCAAATTTGTCAGATCATAGATATCTTCAGCAATTTCTTGAATGATAGAATCTTTTAGACCCAATTCTTCTGTAATGGCACGATAACGCTCAATAATCCACTGTTGTGTTTGTGTAACATCTTTATCTGAAGTGAATTCTTTATAATAACGGATCAGTGCATCTGTTACTTTTGTATCTTCTGCATTTCGCTTACCAGGAGCTGATACAACTACAAATTTTCTTTCTGGATCATCTTTAATGATATTAAGTACTTTTTTTAATTGTGGAGCTGATGCTAGAGAACTTCCACCGAATTTAGTTACTTTCATATTTTCTCCTTAATAGTTTCATTAGTACATTATACCAAAGTTCAGTTATTGATACAATGTATTTATAAATAGGGCATAAAATTGGTGGATCTAAGAGGCTATAAATTGTCATGATTCAAATTTTACAATTTTGTTACATCTTATAGATATATTTTACTATTCTTATTTTTTATGGTATGATATGTTATAATTAAAAAGTTTTGATATCAAAATATTTTATATTTAAATAAAAGGAGTCTGTGATGTTTGAAACAATTTTGTATTCTGTCGAAAACGATCTCGCGTCAATTTCTTTAAATCGTCCTGAAGTTTCTAATGGTTTTAACATTCCAATGTGTCAGGAAATTTTGGCTGCCTTGGAAGATGCAGAAAAAAATGAGGAAGTAAAATTCATTATTCTATCAGCAGAAGGGAAAATCTTTTCAGTTGGTGGAGATTTGAGTGAAATGAAACGCGCAGTCGATGCAGATGACATCGAGTCTCTTGTTTTAATTGCTGAATTAGTTAATACTATTTCTAAGAAAATTAAGCAATTACCTAAGCCGGTTATTATGGTAGCTGATGGAGCGGTCGCAGGAGCGGCGGCCAACATAGCAGTAGCTGTTGATTTTTGTATAATTAGTGATCGTACAAAATTTATCCAAGCCTTTGTTGGGGTTGGTTTAGCACCAGATGCGGGTGGGTTATTCTTATTAGGAAAAGCTATTGGTATGTCTCGGGCTACTCATTTAGTAATGACAGGTGAAGCTTTGACTGCAGAAAAAGCATTGGAGTATGGCCTAGCTTACCGCGTTTGTGAATCTGAAAAACTTGAGAAAACGGTTGATCAATTGCTTAAAAAATTAAGAAGAGGATCTTCAAATTCTTATGCTGCTATGAAAGAAATGGTTTGGGAAGCCTTCTTGAAAGAATGGGACCAATATGCGAATCTTGAATTAAATTTGCAAAAGAAACTAGCATTTACAGAAGATTTTAAAGAGGGGGTTATTGCCTACTCTGAAAAACGTCGGCCACAATTTAAAGGAAAATAAATTTGTATCTTTTCCATGTTTTGTGAAAAAAAGCTTGCAAATTATTTTCATTTTTGATAAAATTTGACTATCAAAGTAAAATTAGGAGGTGGAGTTTTGAATTACCAATTAGTTAATGACTATTTAACATCCATCTTTAATAATGTTTTGGTTATCGAGGAGACGAGCCTAAGAGCAAGTCGATTTAAAGATGTTTCTATTAAAGAAATGCATACGATCGACGTGATTGGTTCGACACCGAATGCAACCCCGAGTGATATTTCACGGGAGTTGATGGTGACTTTGGGGACTGTCACGACAAGTTTGAATAATCTTGAGCGCAAAGGGTATATCGAAAGAAGAAGATCTGAAGTTGATCGCCGGGTTGTACACTTGAGTTTAACAAAGAATGGTCGTCTACTTTATCGACTTCATCAGCAATTCCATAAACGGATGGTCAACCAAATTATTGGAGATATGAGCCCCGAAGAGAAGAAAGTGATGCAAAAAGGATTGCAAAATCTGTATCGCTTCTTGGAGGAAATTAAATAATGGTCTTTGCTAAAATTAGTCAAGTTGCTCATTATGTACCTGACCAAGTCGTATCGAATGATGATTTAGCTGAGATTATGGATACAAGTGATGAATGGATCAGTAGTCGGACAGGCATTCTTCGTCGTCACATTTCAAGAGATGAGACGACCAGTGATCTTGCAACAGTTGTCGCACAAAGATTATTAGCAAAAGCAAACTTAGACGCTGAAGAAATTGATTTTATCGCTGTCGCTACAATTACTCCAGACAGCTTAATGCCATCGACCGCAGCCCGGGTACAAGCTAATATTGGAGCTTCTCGAGCCTTTGCTTTTGACCTGACTGCAGCATGTAGCGGATTTGTATTTGCATTAGCCACTGCTGAAAAATACATTTCTTCAGGGATGTACCGGCGAGGGATTGTGATCGGTAGTGAGACGCTTTCAAAAGTATTAGACTGGTCAGATCGCTCTACTTCAGTACTTTTTGGAGATGGAGCTGGCGGTGTCTTGCTTGAAGCGAGCGATCAAAAATCGTTTTTGTCTGAAAATCTCTTTACGGATGGTAGCCGAGGTTCTAGTCTTGAATCTTGCTATTTGGGTCTGTCTTCTCCTTATTCAGAGGAAGTTACCGATCGAAGATATCTGACGATGGATGGACGGGCAGTTTTTGATTTTGCAATTCGTGATGTCACGAAAAGCATTCAAAAGATTATAGCAGACGCTTCTATGGAAGCAGAAGAGATTGACTATTTTCTTTTACATCAGGCGAATGACCGAATGTTAGATAAGATGTCAAAAAAACTGGGTGTCTCTAGAGAGAAGATCCCAGCAAATATGATGGAATATGGGAACACTAGTGCTGCTAGTATCCCCATTCTATTATCGGAGTGTGTCGAGAATCATCGAATCAAGATGGATGGAAGTCAAAAAATTCTTCTTACAGGATTCGGTGGAGGTTTGACATGGGGCACACTTCTTGTTACAATCTAGTTAAACATGTGGAAACACATTTTAAAAATTTATATATTATTTTTTAAGGAGGCCTGTCATGGCAGTATTTGAAAAAGTACAAGAAATTATCGTTGAAGAACTTGGTAAAGAACCATCAGAAGTAACTCTTGAATCTACATTCGAAGATTTAGAAGCTGATTCATTGGATTTGTTCCAAGTGATCTCTGAAATCGAAGATGCTTTTGATATTCAAATCGAAACTGAAGAAGGATTATCTACAGTTGGTGATCTTGTCGCTTACGTAGAAGAAAAAACAAAATAATGATAGATGAGAGTATCGAAAGATATTCTCTCTTGTTTAGGTAATAGTTTGAGGCTCAAAGAAACAATATTTCGAACTCAAACTATTACTTAAGCGAAAAAAGAGGTAGGTATAATGCAAACACGAATTACTGAACTATTGAATATTAAATATCCAATCTTCCAAGGTGGGATGGCATGGGTTGCTGATGGTGATTTGGCTGGAGCAGTATCAAATGCTGGAGGTCTTGGAATCATTGGTGGTGGGAACGCTCCAAAAGAAGTTGTAAAGGCTAACATCGATAAGGTGAAGTCTATTACAGATAAACCTTTTGGTGTAAATATCATGCTTTTGTCCCCATTTGCAGATGACATTGTTGACCTGGTGATTGAAGAAGGTGTAAAGGTTGTTACAACTGGTGCTGGAAATCCAGGGAAATACATGGATCGTTTCCATGAAGCAGGGATCACTGTCATTCCAGTGGTTCCGTCTGTCGCACTTGCAAAACGGATGGAAAAATTGGGCGCTGATGCAGTGATTGCAGAAGGAATGGAAGCTGGAGGTCACATTGGTAAATTGACGACTATGACCTTGGTTCGCCAAGTGGTTGAAGCTATTTCTATTCCAGTAATTGGTGCTGGAGGAGTCGCTGATGGTGCCGGTGCTGCAGCTGTCTTTATGTTAGGTGCCGAAGCTGTTCAGGTGGGAACTCGTTTCGTGGTTGCAAAAGAATCTAATGCTCACCAAAACTTTAAGAATAAAATCTTGAAAGCAAAAGATATCGATACTGTAGTTTCAGCATCAGTTGTTGGACACCCTGTTCGTGCGATCAAGAATAAATTGGCTTCTGCCTATAACCAAGCTGAAAAAGATTTCTTGGCAGGTAAGAAGACTCAAGAAGAAATTGAAGAATTAGGAGCAGGAGCCCTTCGCAATGCCGTTGTTGATGGAGATGTTGACAATGGTTCTGTAATGGCGGGTCAAATTGCTGGACTTGTAAGCAAGGAAGAAACTTGTGCTGAAATTCTAGAAGATATCTATTATGGTGCAGCCAAGGTGATTAAAAAAGAGGCTGCTCGTTGGGCAGATGTAAACGTCTAAAAACGTCGAAAGGATTAGGATAGTGACAAAACGTGCGTTCTTATTTGCTGGTCAAGGGACTCAGAAATTGGGCATGGCGAGCGATTTGTATGCGGCTTATCCCGTTATTAAAGAGACTTTTGATACGGCTAGTCGTATTCTAGGTTATGACTTGCGTGAATTGATTGATTCTAACGAAGAAAAACTGAATCAGACCCGCTATACTCAACCAGCTATTTTGACAACGTCAGTAGCCATTTATCGTCTCTTAGCAGAAAATGGTATCACTCCTGACATTGTTGCCGGCCTTTCTTTGGGGGAATATTCTGCCCTGGTTGCGGCCGGAGCTCTTTCGTTTGAAGATGCAGTAGCATTGGTTGCGAAACGTGGTGAATTTATGGAAACAGCAGCTCCCGCTGGAAGTGGGAAAATGGTTGCTGTTATGAATACAGATCCAAGTTTGATTGAAGAGATTTGTCAACAAGCATCTGAAAAGGGTGTAGTGACACCAGCTAACTACAATACACCCGCACAGATTGTGATTGGTGGTGAGGTTGCGGCTGTGGACTATGCTGTGGAACTTTTGAAGGAAGCAGGTGCCAAACGCTTGATCCCTTTGAATGTCTCAGGTCCATTCCACACAGCCTTACTGGAATCTGCTAGTCAAAAATTGGCAGCTGAACTAGAAAAAGTATCATTTAATGATTTTGATCTTCCTTTAGTTGGGAATACAGAAGCTACTATCATGAAGTCAGAAGATGTGAAAGCACTTTTGGCCCGTCAAGTAAAAGAACCGGTTCGTTTCTATGATTCAATTGCTACGATTCAAGAATTTGGTGTAGATGAGGTCATCGAGATCGGACCTGGAAAAGTCTTGTCGGGATTCTTGAAGAAAATTGATAAAACTCTTCCAACTCATAACGTTGAAGATCAGGCTAGTCTAGATGCACTTCTGAATGCTTAAAACGAGGTAAAGATGGAACTTAAGAATAAAAATGTTTTTGTAACCGGTTCAACACGTGGAATTGGATTGGCTGTGGCTCATAAATTTGCGAGTCTCGGTGCCAATGTTGTCCTAAATGGACGTTCTGAAATTTCTGAGGATTTGCTTGCACAGTTTGCTGATTATGGTGTGACTGTTGTTGGTATTTCTGGGGATATTTCTAATGGCGAAGATGCGCAACGTATGGTAGCTGAAGCAATTGAAAAGCTTGGAAGTGTTGATGTTTTGGTCAATAACGCTGGCATCACAAACGACAAGTTGATGTTGAAAATGACTGAAGAAGATTTTGAACAGGTCTTGAAAATCAACCTGACCGGTGCCTTTAATATGACTCAAGCTGTCTTAAAACCTATGTCTAAGGCGCGTCAAGGTGCCATTATCAACATGTCCTCTGTAGTGGGTCTTATGGGGAATATTGGTCAAGCGAACTATGCAGCTTCAAAAGCTGGATTGATTGGTTTTACAAAATCCGTTGCGCGTGAAGTTGCGGCTCGTGGGGTTCGTGTGAATGCCATTGCACCTGGTTTTATTGAATCAGATATGACAGACGCTATTCCAGAGAAAATGAAAGACGCCATGCTAGCGCAAGTGCCAATGAAACGAATTGGTCAAGCTGAAGAAGTGGCAGAAGTTGCGGCTTTCTTGGCAGGTCAAGAATATTTAACTGGTCAAACAATTGCCATTGATGGCGGAATGACTATGCAATAAGGCGCTATCTGGTCTAGAACTAATTACTTTAATATCCATCCGACAAAAGGAGAATATATATGTCTACAAATCGTGTTGTTGTTACAGGTTACGGTGTAACCTCACCAATCGGAAATACACCAGAGGAGTTCTGGAATAGCCTTCATGAAGGAAAAATTGGAATCAAGCCCATTACGAAATTTGATGCTTCCGAAATTCCAGTCTTTAATGCTGGTGAAATTCAAGATTTCCCATTCGATAAATATTTTGTGAAAAAAGATCAAAACCGTATGGATACTTACTCATTGTATGCAATCTATGCTGCGATGGAAGCTATTGAAAATTCAGGCTTGAATATGGAAGAAGAAAACCGCGATCGTGTAGGTGTGATTGTCTCATCTGGTATCGGTGGTTTGCAAGAATTGGAAGATCAAATTATCCGTATGCATGAACGTGGAATGAAGAGAATCCAACCAATGTTTATCCCTAAAGCTCTTTCAAATATGGGTGCTGGGAATATTGCGCTTAAAATTGGCGCACAAGGGGTATGTAAATCAGTGACAACTGCCTGTGCCTCTGCCAATGATGCTATCGGTGAAGCCTTCCGCGAAATTAAATTTGGGTTCCATGATGTTGTTTTAGCCGGTGGTTCAGAAGCTTCAATTACTAGAATTGGTATCGGTGGTTTCAACGCTCTTACGGCCCTTTCAACAACAGAAGACCCAGAACGTTCCTCTATTCCATTTGATAAAGACCGTAATGGTTTTGTGATGGGGGAAGGTGCAGGGGTTCTTGTCATCGAAAGTTTGGAACATGCCCAAAAACGTGGTGCTAATATTTTAGCTGAGATTGTTGGTTACGGATCAAACTGTGATGCTTACCACATGACAACACCAACTCCAGACGGTTCAGGAGCTGCTAAAGCGATTAAATTAGCGATCAATGAAGCAGGTATCAAGCCTGAAGATGTTGACTATGTCAATGCCCATGGTACCTCTACACCTGCCAATGAGAAAGGTGAAAGCGGAGCTATTGTTTCTGTACTTGGTAAAGAAGTTCCTGTATCATCGACTAAATCATTTACAGGACACTTGCTTGGTGCTGCTGGTGCGGTTGAAGCGATTGCTACCATCGAAGCGATTCGTCACAGTTTTGTACCAAAAACTGCTGGTACTAAAGAATTATCTGACTATATCGAAGCAAACGTTGTTTATGGTGAAGGCCAAGAAGCGGATATTCAGTACGCTATCTCAAATACCTTTGGTTTTGGAGGACACAATGCTGTTCTGGCCTTTAAACGTTGGGAGGGGTAATTCATGAATATTTCTGAAATCAAAGATTTGTTGGCTCAATTTGATGCGTCAACTTTGCGTGAATTCTCATATAAAAATAATGGCGAAGAATTGAATTTGAGTAAAAACCAAACGAGTTCAGTTGCGGCTACACCGGTTGCTCCTGCAGTTGAAGTGGTAGCAGCTCCTCAAACTCCTGTAGTAGCCCCTGTTGTTGAAGCATCAGCAACTCCAGCTGTAGCGGCTGAACCAGTTGCTGCTCCAGCTCAGGCTGCAGAAGGTGATGTGGTTGAAAGTCCATTGGTTGGGGTGGCTTACTTGTCGCCAGCACCGGATAAACCAGCCTTTGTATCTGTAGGAGACAAAGTTACTAAGGGTCAAACACTCTTGATTATCGAAGCCATGAAAGTGATGAATGAAGTCCCAGCACCAAAAGATGGGGTAGTCACTGAAATTTTGGTAACGAATGAAGAAATGGTTGAATTTGGAAAAGGATTGGTTCGAATCAAATGACAATTGATATTAATGCTATTCGTGAGGCTTTGCCGCATCGTTACCCAATGCTTTTGGTGGATCGCGTTATAGAAACAAGCGAAGATACGATTGTTGCCATTAAAAACGTGACAATTAATGAACCATTTTTTAATGGACATTTTCCACAATATCCTGTTATGCCAGGTGTTCTCATCATGGAAGCTTTGGCACAAACAGCAGGTGTATTAGAGTTGTCAAAACCTGAAAATAAAGGGAAATTAGTCTTTTATGCAGGGATGGACAAGGTGAAGTTTAAAAAACAAGTCGTTCCAGGAGATCAACTGGTGATGACAGCTACTTTTGTCAAACGTCGTGGAACCATTGCTGTTGTTGAAGCGAAAGCAGAGGTAGACGGTAAGCTTGCAGCTTCAGGAACACTTACTTTTGCAATTGGAAATTAAGAAAGGCCTATCTATGTTTCGTAAGATCTTAATCGCCAATCGTGGTGAGATTGCAGTGCGCATTATTCGTGCGGCTCGTGAACTTGGCATCGAGACGGTTGCGGTGTATTCTACTGCTGATAAAGAAGCCTTGCATACCTTACTAGCGGATGAAGCAGTCTGTATTGGCCCTGCTAAATCAACAGAATCTTATTTGAATATGAGTGCTGTCTTGTCTGCAGCTGTCTTAACAGGTGCAGAAGCTATCCACCCTGGTTTTGGATTTTTAAGTGAAAACTCAAAATTTGCAACCATGTGTGAGGAAGTGGGCATTAAATTTATTGGTCCTTCTGCTAAAGTCATGGATTTGATGGGGGATAAGATTAATGCTCGTAAACAGATGATCAAAGCAGGAGTGCCTGTTATTCCTGGATCAGATGGTGAAGTGTATACTGCTGAAGAAGCCCTCGAGATTGCAGAACGTATTGGTTACCCTGTGATGTTGAAAGCATCTGCAGGAGGCGGTGGTAAGGGAATTCGGAAGGTTGAAAAACCAGAAGATTTGGTTGCTGCTTTTGAATCTGCTTCCTCAGAAGCTCAAGCTGCTTTTGGGAATGGTGCCATGTATATGGAGCGGGTGATTTATCCGGCACGCCATATTGAAGTACAGATTTTAGCGGATCAGCATGGACATGTCATTCACTTAGGTGAACGCGATTGCTCTCTTCAACGGAACAATCAAAAAGTTCTAGAAGAATCCCCTTCAATTGCTATCGGAAAAACTCTTCGTAATCAAATTGGTTCTGCTGCTGTTCGGGCAGCTGAGTCAGTTGGATATGAGAATGCTGGAACGATTGAATTCTTGTATGATGAAGGCAAGGGTGAATTCTACTTTATGGAAATGAATACCCGTGTGCAAGTAGAGCATCCTGTTACAGAATTTGTAACAGGAGTTGATATCGTTAAGGAACAGATTAAAATTGCAGCTGGACAAGAATTATCCGTTACTCAAGAGGATATTGTCTTTAAAGGCCATGCGATTGAATGCCGGATCAATGCGGAAAATCCTTCCTTTAACTTTGCACCAAGCCCAGGTAAGATCACTAATCTCTATCTTCCAAGTGGTGGGGTTGGATTGCGTGTGGATTCGGCTGTGTATCCTGGTTATACGATTCCACCATATTATGATAGTATGATTGCTAAGATCATTGTCCATGGTGAAAATCGCTTTGATGCACTGATGAAAATGCAGAGAGCTCTTTATGAGTTGGAAATCGATGGTGTCACAACCAATAGCAGTTTCCAGTTGGATTTGATTTCAGATTCACATGTGATCGCTGGTGATTATGATACTGCATTTTTGATGGAACAATTCCTTCCAAATTATAATAAGGAATGATGAAAAAGCCTGGACTTGTGAGGGAAGTATGAACATCATCCTCACAGTTGCAGGCTTTTATAGTAATGCTACAGATGCAGTAGCATATTATAAGGAGTAAGTAATGGCATTATTTTCTAAAAAAGATAAATATATTCGGATCAATCCGAATAGGTCAGCCTGGAAGGAACCTCAGCCAAAACCTGAAGTACCTGATGAACTATTTTCACAATGCCCAGGTTGTAAACATACCATTTACCAAAAAGATTTAGGTAGTGAACGGGTATGCCCGAATTGTGGCTATACCTTCCGTATTTCTGCTAAAGAACGCTTGGCGCTGACAGTGGATCCAGCTAGCTTTGAGGAAATGTTTACAGGAATCGAAACGACAGACCCTTTGAATTTTCCTAATTATAAGAAGAAACTGGCAGCAGTGCGGGAAATGACAGGGCTGGATGAAGCTGTGCTAACTGGAACTGCCTTGATTAAAGGCCAAAAAGTTGCTCTTGGGATCATGGATTCCAACTTTATCATGGCTTCAATGGGTTCTGTAGTAGGTGAAAAAATTACTCGTTTATTTGAATTTGCGACAAAAGAAAAATTGCCAGTTGTTCTCTTTACTGCTTCCGGTGGCGCTCGGATGCAAGAAGGTATCGTGAGTTTGATGCAAATGGCAAAAATTTCTGCAGCTGTTCAACGTCATTCTAAAGAAAAATTATTTTATTTGACGGTATTGACAGATCCAACAACCGGTGGGGTGACGGCTTCATTTGCTATGGAAGGTGATATTATCATGGCAGAGAGTCAAGCCTTGGTTGGGTTTGCCGGTCGGCGCGTGATTGAATCAACTGTGCGTGAAAAATTGCCAGATGATTTCCAAAAAGCAGAATTTCTACAAGAACATGGATTTGTTGACTTGATCGTGGAGAGAAGCCAAATCCGAGCAACAGTTGGACAATTATTGGCCCTTCATGGAGGTAAACATGAGTAAAATAACACAGATTATAAAAGAGGCACGTGATCAAGGAAGATTGACTGCGCTTGATTTTGCTCAAGGAATCTTTGATGATTTTATCGAATTACATGGAGATCGAAACTTCCGTGATGATGGTGCAGTGATTGGTGGGATTGGACGCTTAGGTGATCAAACCGTTACTGTCGTCGGGATCCAAAAAGGGAAAAATCTTCAGGATAACCTAAAACGTAATTTTGGGCAACCCCATCCAGAAGGTTATCGAAAAGCTTTACGCCTCATGAAGCAAGCGGAGAAGTTTGGCCGTCCAGTTGTGACCTTTATCAATACAGCGGGTGCTTATCCTGGTGTTGGTGCCGAGGAACGAGGACAAGGTGAAGCTATTGCCCGCAACCTCATGGAAATGAGTGATTTAAAAGTTCCAATTATCGCGATTATCATCGGAGAAGGTGGCTCTGGTGGTGCCTTGGCTCTGGCTGTAGCAGATAAGGTCTGGATGATAGAAAACTCCATCTATGCAGTCTTGAGTCCAGAAGGTTTTGCCTCTATTCTTTGGAAAGATGGAAGCCGTGCCATGGAAGCAGCAGAGTTGATGAAGATTACTTCTCACGAGTTGTTAAATATGGACATTGTCGATAAGGTGATTCCCGAGCATGGATTTTCAAATGGAGAACTACTGGCTCAAGTGAAGAAGGAATTACAGGAAGAGTTAAAGGTTTTACAAGCTTTACCTCTCGAAGAGCTTCTGGAGCAACGCTACCAACGTTTTCGTAAATATTAAAAAACTGAGCTTGCAATTTGCAAGACTCAGTTTTTTTAAACTTTATTTTGGTGCGATGACTTCTGCGCCACCCATGTATGGGCGAAGGACTTCTGGAATGGTCACAGAACCGTCTTCGTTTTGGTAGTTTTCAAGAATAGCAGCGACGGTACGTCCGACAGCTAACCCTGAACCGTTCAAAGTGTGAAGGAGTTTTACCTTGCCATCTGATTCATCACGGTAGCGGATTTGCGCACGGCGAGCTTGGAAATCTTCTGTATTGGAACAGCTTGAGATTTCACGGTAGGTGTTTTGCGCTGGAATCCATACTTCCAAGTCATAAGTCTTGGCAGCTGAGAAGCCCATGTCTCCCGTTGAGAGAGCTACCACACGGTATGGAAGGTTCAGTTTTTGAAGGATATTTTCAGCATTGACAACCATTTTTTCCAATTCATCATATGATTCTTCTGGTTTAGCAAATTTCACCATTTCAACCTTATGGAATTGGTGCAAACGGATCAATCCACGAGTATCACGACCAGCTGAACCAGCTTCTGAACGGAATGATGGACTCATAGCGGTGAAGTAGATTGGAAGGTCTTTTCCATCAAGAATTTCATCGCGGTAGTAGTTCGTCAAAGGAACTTCAGCAGTTGGAATGAGGACATAATTGGTATCGCTAAGTTCAAAAGTATCTTCCTTGAATTTTGGATACTGACCAGTACCAAACATAGAATCATGGTTGACCATGTAAGGAGGGATGACTTCAGTGTAGCCTTCCTTGCCATGTTCGTCCAACATGAAGTTGTAGATAGCGCGTTCTAAGCGAGCCCCAAGTCCTTTGTAGAAGAGGAAACGAGCACCAGTAACTTTAGCCCCGCGTTCCCAGTCAAGGATATCAAGGTCTTCACCTAAATCCCAGTGAGCTTTTGGTTCAAAGCCAAATTCGCGCGGTGTTCCCCAACGACGAACCTCAACATTGTCATCCTCATCTGCTCCAACAGGGACACTATCAGCAGGGATGTTTGGAAGGGTAGTAGTGAATTCAGTTAATTTTGCATCGATTTCAGCCAATTCTGTATCCAATGCTTTGACTTCTGTAGAGAGGGTTTGCATGGCAGCAATCTTATCATCTGCATTTTCCTTGTTGCGTTTAGCTTGTGCGATTTCAGCAGATACAGTGTTACGCTCTGCTTTGAGATTTTCTACTTTGACTAAGATATCTCGACGTTTGGCATCGATTTCTTTCATTTCATTCAAAATAGCTGCATCTACGCCACGTGTTGCCAATTTTTTAGCAACCGTATCAAAGTCTGTACGAATTCGTTTAATATCTAACATAGCTTCTCCTTTAACAAAAAACACACCTGTTAGAGTGTTGGAGTGGCAGAGCCACGGTTCCATCCAACTTCACAGGTGTGCACTTGATTCGATATTGTATTTTAAAGAAACGGTAGAATTTCAATTAAGATTCCTATCTGCTCGCAGCAACCGCAGACTTTCTGAAAGAGACTCTTAACTTACTTATCCGTTTGCGTCTATTATACAAGAAAAGATCCTATTTTGCAAATAGATTTTTAATTTTAGCCGTGATGATTTGGATCAACGTAGGAAGTTTGACAATTTTATCATTCCCTAGATGTTCCCGAGCAATCTTTAAAATTTTTCCAGAGTCTTTTGAAGCAAAGAGAAATTTTGATTCTCTGGTATAGATTTCAAAATGGCGGCTAATTTTACGTCCGGATACATTGGCTCCGATTCGCTCGATTTCTTGCCAGGGAATTTGGATGTAGTCTTCTACATTTGCATCCGCATAAAATTCAAAAGCGGCATTCCCGACTAGGATTTTTCCAACCTTTCCCCCCACTCCAAGGTAAGAAACCCCTGTAGTATGGAATTCAACGGTTTTATTCAATGATTGAGCCATGAGATCCTCCTGTATTGCTGTTCACTCCATTATATCATAATAAAAAGAAGGCCGAAACCTTCTTTTTAGTTGATCTTTGCTTACATCAAGCCAGCAACGTGTGCTAATACACCGATTACAAAGAGAGCGATGATGATAGTGATTGGAGATACTTTTTTCTTCAACAACCACATACAAGCAAAAGTAAGAAGCAATCCCATCAAACCAGGAATCAATGAATCCAAGTTTTGTTGGAAAGTTGTAACTTTTTCAGGTGTTTGAGATAGGCCTGAACCAACTTGAGCGAAGGCTTCTTGAATTCCTTTGAAACCTTCAGGAAGTTTATCCCAATGGATATAAGCTTTGTCGTCTAATTTGACAGAAGAAACATTGAAGACGAATTTAATAGATACCCAACGTTCTACCAAGACAGCGAGGATGAACATCCCAAGGATAGAAGCCCCTTTAGTGATGTCTTGCAAGATCCCACCAGACATATCTTTGGTAATTTCAGAACCTGCTTTGTAGCCAAGTTCTTGCGTGTACCACAAGAAGGCCATACGAATCGCATTCCATGCGATAAAGAAGATGAGTGGACCAAGGATATTACCAGACGCAGCAAGTGATGCACCAAGAGCCCCAAGAATTGGACGGACAGTGAACCAGAAGACTGGATCTCCGATACCCGCCAAAGGACCCATCATACCAATTTTAACCCCTTGGATGGCAGCATCGTCAATAGCGGCACCGTTTGCTCTTTCTTCTTCAAGAGCAAGCGTTACCCCGATGATAGGAGCGGCAACGTATGGGTGAGTGTTAAAGAATTCCATGTGACGCTCAAGAGCAGCCGCTTGGTCTTCTTTCTTTGTGTAGAGTTTTTTGATAGCTGGGATCAATGAGTATGCCCAACCCAAGTTTTGCATCCGTTCATAGTTCCAAGAACCTTGCAAGAAGGTTGAACGCCACCAAACTTTTTGACGATCTGATTTAGATAATTGTAATTTTTCAGTCATGATAGTGTCACACCTTTCTTAATAGTCTTCGAGAATGTCGCCAATTGGATCGTTAGAAGTAGCGGCTCCGCCACCTCCATTGCCACCTTTCTTAGAAAGAGTAAGGTAGATCAAGGCAAGGGCAACACCAATTGCTCCAAGGGCGATCAAGGTCAATTGGCTAACAGCTGCAAGAGCAAAACCGATGGCAAAGAATGGCCATACTTCACGGCTCGCCATCATGTTGATAACCATGGCATAACCAACGGCTACAACCATACCACCACCGATTTGCATTCCATCAGAGAGCCATTTTGGCATTTGTTCAAGAGCAGTTTTGACAGTTTCAGCAGGAATCATCAACAAGAGGGCTGCAGGAATGGCGATACGAAGACCTTGAAGAAGAAGGGCCACAAAGTGAGCGCGTTCTACACCTTTGATATCCCCTTTTCTAGCAGCAGCGTCGGCAGTGTGAACCAAACCAACGGAAAGGGTACGGACGATCATGGTCAAGAAAAGACCAGCAACTGCAAGTGGAATAGCGACACCTTGAGCGACAGCGATTCCTTTTGTACTGAAGTCTCCCCCAAGTACCATGATGATGGCAGCAGCGACAGATGCAAGGGCAGCATCGGGTGCAACTGCGGCACCAATGTTTGCCCAGCCAAGTGCAATAAATTGAAGTGAACCACCAAGCATAATGCCAGCAGTCAAATTACCTGTTACCAAACCGATTAAGGTACAAGCAACAAGGGGTTGGTGGAATTGGAATTGGTCAAGGATACCTTCAAGACCTGCTAAGAAGGCAACAACGACCACTAATACCATAGAAATAATAGACATGTTTAAAATCCTTTCGTAAGTAATCGATTATTGAACGTTAGCTTTGTTAATTAAGTCAAACAAATCTTTCTTAGAGTCATTTGGTACTTTACGGACGTCAAATTCAACTCCAAGATCACGCATTTTTTCAAATGTAGCCACGTCATCTTTATCCATTGACAACACATTGTTCACCATGGTTTTACCAGTTGAGTGGGCCATTGAACCAACGTTCAAGGTTTTAATCGGAACACCACCTTCAATGGCGCGAAGAGCATCTTGAGGTGTTTCAAATAAGATCAAAGCATGGGTATTTCCAAAACGTGGATCTTTTGCAACGTCGATCAATTTTTGAATTGGGACAACGTTTGCTTTCACACCATTTGGTGCCGCTTGTTTGATCAATTCCTTACGGAGTTCATCTTTGGCAACAGAATCTGAAGCAACAATGATCCGATCGGCTTTTGAATCAGGTGTCCAAGCAGTTGCGACTTGTCCATGAAGAAGACGTGTATCTAAGCGGGCAAGGTTAATCTTGAGTTTTCCATCTCCGATAACTGTTCCTTCTGGAATAGCAGCTTGGGCTACAGGAGCAGCAGCGGCTGTACTAGCTTCTTCAACAGGATTCAATTCTTCTGGAAGGGCTTTGACACCGTCTTTTGCTTCCTTGATGATGTTTGCAGCGACTTTATCAACGCCGGCATTTGCATCCATCAAACGCTCTGTATAAGCTTGAATCAACATTGGAAGGTTCAATCCTGTGATGATCGCAAATTTACGATCTGGATTTTCTCCCATGACGCGACTCGCCTGGTTAAATGGAGAACCACTCCAAAGGTCAGCCAAAACCAAGACTTCATCTTCTGCATCAAATGCGGCAACAGCTGCATTGAATTTAGCATAGAGATCATCCGGGCCTTCACTTGGCATGAACGTAACCACTTGAACTTTCTCTTGATCCCCAAAGATCATCGAGCCGGATTGGTGGATTCCAGCTGCAAATTCACCGTGGCTAGCAATAATGATACCAATACTCATTATTGACATTCCTCCTTATAAAATTTGTTTGACTTTCAGTTTAAGAAAACTTTAAGCTACTTTATTATAAATCGTTTCCACACTTAAGTCAATTTTTCTATCAAAATCTCGATGTAAAAACATTAATTTATTATATTAAATTATCGTTAGATAGAAAAAGAATGCTCTTGAATGCATTTTGTTTATTACTTGTTGATGCTTAAAAAAACAATAATAGACATGTTTTATAGGATTTTGTTCTTAATGAAAAGATTCCGACAATCAAACGATATTCTCGAAAATAAAAATAAATATATAATAAATTGTAAAATAGAGTGATTGAGAGCACTCAAAAAGACTAGCCCAGTTGGGCTAGTCCTGTAGGTTCAGTTGTTTAGTTTGTAAAGTCAAGTACCATACGTCCTTGAATGGTTCCAGCTTCCATTTCGTCAAAGACTTTGACTGCATCTTCTACTGGACGTTTTTGAACGACAGGGACTACCAAGCCTTCTGCACCAAATTGGAAGGCTTCTTCCAAGTCTTTACGAGTTCCTACAAGAGAACCAATGACTTGGATACCATCTAATACAGTTTTCACAATGCTGAGGTCCATCATTTCAGAAGGAAGACCAACTGCGACAATGCGGCCACCTGCACGAACAGAATCTACTGCTTGGTTGAAAGCTACTTTAGAAACAGCTGTTACGACAGCAGAGTGAGCTCCACCATTTGTTTTTTCTTTGATCAATCCTGGGACATCTTCGACTTCGCGACCGTTGATGACAAAGTCTGCACCAACTTCTTTCGCCAATTCCAGTTTGTCATTGTTGATATCAACAGCGATGACATGTGCGTTGAAGACTTTCTTGGCATATTGAACAGCCAAGTTACCCAATCCACCAGCTCCGTAGATAACGATCCATTGTCCTGGTTCTGCTTTGGCTTCTTTGATGGCTTTGTAAGTTGTAACACCTGCACAAGTGATAGAAGAAGCTTGGGCTGGATCTAATCCTTCAGGTACTTTCACTGCGTAATCTGCAGTAACGATACATTGCTCAGCCATTCCTCCGTCAACAGAATAACCAGCATTTTTTACAGTACGGCAAAGGGTTTCGCGACCGGTTGTACAGTATTCACAAGTTCCACATCCTTCGAAGAACCATGCGACACTGACACGATCTCCAACTTTTAGGCTCTTGACATCTGGAGCGACTTCTTTCACAATTCCGATTCCTTCGTGTCCAAGAACACGGCCTGGCACTTTACCGAAGTCTCCGTGAGCGACGTGCAAGTCAGTGTGGCAGACACCACAGTATTCGATTTGAACAAGAGCTTCCCCTGTTTCAAGTGGACGCATACCTTTGTTTGCAACGATTTCAACACCAGTACCTTCTGGATTTACAACAACAGCTTTCATTTTGTTCCTCCTTAAGTGAACGAGAAGCGATTTAAAATTTTTGAAAGCGCTTCTTTAATAACTATGTTAATAATATCACAAACTTATCTATTGAACAATAAAAAAATGGAAAAAAAGAAGGGTATTGATTAACCGATTAAGGATTTAGCGCAGAAAAAGACATGAGGGGATAGCTCATGTCTGTTCCTATTATAAGAATAATTGAATGAGTTGACGCGCGACACCATCTTCATTATTCGTGAAATCTGTGACGGAGTCTGCATAAGGGAGAAGGACGGAGCTGGCATTTTTCATGGCGTATCCATGACCAGCAAGAGCTAGCATCTCAGTATCATTGTGCTCATCTCCAAAAGCAATCAAATCTTTCTGATCCATATTGAGTTTATCTAGAAGGTAGGATAGAGCAGATGCTTTGGTCACATTTTTTGGATTGCATTCCAATATATTTAGGGGACCACCCCAGGTATTGATAGACAGATTGTAGTCATAATGCCGATTCATTTCATCTGCTAGAGCATACTTATCTTCCGCCTTTGTTTGAAGGAGGATACAGTTTGGGTCTCTCGTTACCCGTTCTGGATTAAATTGATTTTCTGGTTGGAAAGATTCAATACCGAATAATTTAGGGTCTGCGATGTGCTCATTTGGATCGGTAATAAAGAATTTATTGCGGTATTCGCCAGCTATAAAGTCCGCTTGGATGGTATCCCGGTTGGCGACCATATCTAGGAGGTATTTTTTATCTAAGGTTAAACATTGTTCATCTGCCCATTTTTTTTCCGGCAGATGGGTGAGGGAGCCATTGAAATTGATCATCGGAGTATCAAGCTCTAGTTGTTTGTAGTAGGTATGCGCCATACGGTAGGGACGTCCTGTTGTAATAATGATTTTATGGCCAAGAGCGCTAATTTTTTTAATGGTATCAATGGTAAAGTCGCTCAATTTGCTTTCGGAATTTAAGAGGGTTCCGTCTAGATCTAGAGCGATCATCTTTTTATGCATATTTCAGTTCCTTTCGAGAAGAATGAGACCATTATATCAGAAAAATCGGAAAAGCGCTCAAAAATCGAGAAGCGAAGCGGGATTTCTTGAAAGACGAAAGATCTTTTGGTAGAATAGATATAACGTTCGCAAATTGATTGGGAGCGAGAATGATGAAAAAGGAGTTTATTCTGAAATGGATAAGTTTTTTAAACTTTCAGAACATGGAACCACTGTTCGGACAGAGGTTCTTGCTGGTCTGACAACCTTTTTTGCGATGAGTTATATCCTCTTCGTAAATCCTCAAATGTTGTCACAAACAGGTATGCCAGCTCAAGGGGTCTTCCTTGCAACGATTATTGGATCTGTGGTCGGAACCTTGATGATGGCTTTTTATGCCAATTTACCCTATGCACAAGCACCAGGAATGGGCTTGAATGCCTTCTTTACCTTTACCGTTGTATTTGGTATGGGCTACTCATGGCAGGAAGCTTTGGGAATGGTCTTCATTTGTGGTGTGATTTCATTGATCATCACATTGACAAATGTTCGGAAGATGATCATCGAATCGATTCCGACAGCCCTACGCTCTGCTATTTCAGCGGGGATTGGGATTTTCTTGGCCTATGTTGGGATTAAGAATGCAGGATTTTTGAAATTTACGATTGACCCTCATACCTATACAGTGGTCGGAGAAGGAGCAGATAAGGCGAATGCAACGATCTCAGCCAATGCATCTGCTGTTCCTGGTTTGGTTGATTTTAACAATCCAGCCGTCCTCTTAGCCCTTGTTGGTCTTGCGATTACCATTTTCTTTGTTGTCAAAGGGATTAAGGGAGGGATTATCCTTTCCATCTTAGTGACGACGGTTCTTGGAATTCTAATCCATGTTGTTGATATCAGCAAAATCGACTTTGCAAGTAACCATCTAGGAGCTGCCTTTAATGATTTAGGCACGATCTTTGGTCAAGCTTTAGGATCGAAAGGATTGGGTTCGTTGATTTCCAATACGTCTCGTTTGCCTGAAACCTTAATGGCAATCTTAGCCTTCTCCTTGACCGATATTTTTGATACAATTGGAACTTTGATCGGTACGGGTGAAAAAGTTGGGATTGTTGCGACGAATGGGGAAAACCATCAATCAGTGAAATTAGATAAAGCCCTCTATTCAGATCTCGTAGCGACTTCAGTTGGAGCTATTGCAGGGACATCGAATGTAACGACCTATGTTGAATCTGCAGCCGGTATTGGAGCGGGTGGACGCACTGGTTTGACAGCCTTGGTTGTTGCGATCTGTTTTGCTATTTCAAGTCTCTTTAGTCCCTTGCTAGCGATTGTACCGACCGCTGCCACAGCTCCAATTTTGATTGTTGTTGGGATCATGATGTTGAGTGGTTTGAAAAATATCCATTGGGAAGATATGTCAGAAGCCGTTCCTGCCTTCTTCACTTCTATCTTTATGGGCTTCAGCTACTCAATTACTCAAGGGATCGCTGCTGGATTTATCACCTATAGCTTGGTGAAAGTGGTTAAAGGACAAGCCAAAGAAGTGCACAGCATGATTTGGATCCTAGATGTTCTCTTTATTTTAAACTACGTGAGCATGGCCTTGAATTAGTTATCAGGGAAATATTTAAAAAGGAATGGGAGTGGTTTCCCATTCCTTTCAGATTGAAGACAAAGTTATACCAAAAACATTCCTTAGGTGAGTACGGACGTCAGCGAACTTCTTTGAAGTTCCATGACTAATTATTGAGCCTAAGGTCTCAATAATTCCGAGTGCCTGAAACGTTATTTTTTCAGGCACTTTTCTCACAGCGGAAAGTTTCAGTATTTTCTTAAATCGATTTAAAAATTGGAACTCAAATTTATTTTTTTTTTTTTGCAGAATCACTTAGCTTATTTTACTTTAAAATAGTTTGTCTATCTATCTAAAAAGCAAACCTGAGTCGAACAATTTCTAAAAGAAAGAGCAGATTTTTAAAAAGTTTGGTATAATAGAGAAATGATTAGTCACAATGAAACGGAGCTGATCGCTCTAGGAAAACAGCTAGGAAAACTCTTAGAAAAGCAAGACGTGATTATCTTATCAGGGGATCTAGGAGCAGGAAAAACGACCTTTACCAAGGGAATTGCAAAGGGGTTAGGGATTGATCAGATGATTAAGAGCCCGACCTATACCATTGTTCGTGAATACGAAGGTCGCTTGCCTTTATACCATTTGGATGTTTACCGGATTGGGAATGATCCAGATTCTATTGATTTAGATGATTTTCTATTTGGAGATGGTGCGACCATTATTGAATGGGGAGAGCTGATTGAGCCGAGTCTCTCGGATGCTTATCTAAAAATTTTTATCCGAAAATTGGAAGATGGGCGAGAGTTGGCTTTTGAGGCTCATGGAGCGCGTGCGGAAGCTTTACTAGCATCCTTTGAGCAGGTGGAAAAAACCGATGACTAAGGAAAAGGAAGTGACAGTGGAAATTCGGCAAGCTGACAGTGCAGACGCGGCTCTTGTCGTTGATTTCTTAAATCAAGTTGGGAAAGAGTCAGATTACATGACGCTAGATGAAGCTGGAATTGGCATGTCTCCAGCAGACATGGAGCAATTTCTGATGGTGCAAGAGATGGCGGAAAACCGGATTTGCCTCTTGCTATTTTTAGATCAGGAACTGGCAGCTTTGTTAAATATCACTGCAGCTTCTCAACGGTCTGTTCGGCATATTGGTGATGTCTTTATTGTGGTTCGCAAAGCTTATTGGAATCAAGGGCTTGGACAGATTTTGTTGGAAGAAGGGATCGAGTGGGCGCACTCGACCGGTGTTCTTAGGAAACTAGTCTTGAATGTCCAAGTGCGCAATGAACGAGCGGTTCACCTGTATAAAAAGTTAGGTTTTGAGATCGAAGGTTGCCAAGCTCGTGGAGCTTGTTCAGCTGAAGGAGAATTCTTAGATGTTTACCTTATGGGGAAACTGATAGATTAGAGAGAGAGTCTACATGGTTAAAAAAATTATTTTGATGTTTTTGAGCTTATTGACGGTAACAGTGATTGGGATCGGGGCCTATGGTCTCACCATCCTTAATCAAACAACAGGAACCCTCAGTAAGACCTATAAGGGCTTTGGGAATGAGACCAATGTCATCGCAGAAAACAAGCCGATGACTATCCTTTTGATGGGGGTTGATACAGGTAGCGGTTCTCGGGAAGATCCTTGGGCCGGAAATAGTGATACCATGATTTTGGTGACTGTTAATCCTCAAACAAAAGAAACAACCATGACAAGCTTGGAAAGAGATATCCTAACCAATATTACTTCAGATGGTCAAACGGTCCAAGCAAAATTGAATTCAGCTTATGCTCAAGGTGGTGCGAAGTTAGCCATTAAGACCATTCAAGATCTTTTGAATATCCATATTGACCGCTATGTCATGATCAATATGAAGGGGCTGGTTCAATTAGTGGATAAGGTTGGTGGCATCACGGTTAACAATCCATTTGACTTCGATATCTCGATCGAGGAAAATGAGCCAGAATATACGGCTAAGATTGCACCAGGACGTCAGGAGATTAATGGGGACCAAGCTCTCGTTTATTCACGTATGCGCTACCAAGACCCAGAAGGAGACTATGGACGTCAAAAACGTCAACGTGAAGTGATCAAAAAGATTGTTGAGAAAGTTTTAAGCCTCAATAGTTTGAGTCACTACAAAGGAATCATTGAGTCTGTTAGTGACAATATGCAAACCAACATTTCACTTGATAGCAACAGTCTTCTTCAATTGTTAGGATATAAAGATGCCCTTTCAACGATTCATCAGTACCAGCTGAAAGGAGAAGATGCCACCTTAGCAGATGGCGGAAGTTATCAGATTGTCACTTCAAAACATATCTTGAAAATTCAAAATATCATCCGCAAAGCTTTGGGACTAAAAGAAATTAAAACATTGAAAACCAATGCTTACCTATTAGATGGAGATGAAGAGTTGAAGAATACTTCTTCTCAAAATGATACGCCAGCGGCATCATCTGAGGAAGCACCTGTTTACCAAGAGTTTAACCAACTACCAGTTGTACCATCGACCCAGGATACGGGAGTGGTGACGCCTCAAAGTTCTGTTGCACCAGTGACACCAGTTGCTCCTGCAGCTACAGAGTCGAGCAGTGTGACACCTACGGTACCTTCAGAATAAGAAAAAAACGATTGAGTTTTCTCAATCGTTTTTACTTGGTTGCCAGATGTCTTGAATTTCTTTTAGAGAGGCTGTTGCTTGTTGACGAAATAGTTTGGTCTTGTATTGGAAATCCGTTACCAATTCTTGAAGATTGGTCTTTTGGTCTTGGATAATATCCAGATTGCGTTGGATTTTTGCTAGGTTATCTTGAATTCCCTTGATCAATTGGCTGGATTCAGTCACCTCTGTTTTAATTTCTTTGCGGTTTTTTACTAGGTGGTAGCTAATGCTAGCTCCTGTTGCAAACCAAAAGAGATTTTTGAGTTTCATATGGCCTCCTTTTTAACTGTTTTTGATGGTTTCTGCGAGAACTGCTAGTTGTTCAAAATTAGGCTCGTGTTCAGTAAATGAAATGGCAAGCTCATCTTGATCGGAATAGCGAGGGATAATGTGGACATGTGTGTGAAATACGGTTTGTCCAGAAACTTCTTCCATGTTGCTGATGATATTCATTCCCTTAGCTTGGGTAGCAGCTTCTACTTTTTTAGCAACTTTAGAAACACGTGCAAATAGTTGAGCTGTGGCGGTTTCGTCCATCTCTAATAGATTGCGAGCATGTTTTTTTGGAACCACTAACGTATGACCTGGTGTAACCTGAGAGATGTCCAAAAATGCGAGGACTTCCTCGTCCTCATAGACTTTGGAGGAAGGAATGTCGCCAGCTATAATCTTACAAAAAATACAATCGTCAACCATAAATACACCTCATTTAGACTAAATTTTGTTATAATATAAGAACATTATACCAGAAATCGGAGAAAATATGTTAGAAATCAACAAGTTGACAGGGGGCTATGTCAACATCCCTGTCCTGAAAGAGGTGAGTTTTTCAGTTCCGGATGGCCAACTGATTGGTTTGATTGGACTAAATGGAGCTGGGAAGTCAACCACTATTAATGAAATTATTGGTCTCCTGCATCCTTATGCTGGGGAAGTACGGATTGATGGCTTGAGTCTTCCAGAAGCTCCAACTGACTATCGTAAAAAGATCGGCTATATTCCAGAAACCCCTAGCCTATATGAAGAATTAACCCTGAGAGAGCATATCGAGACCGTAGCTATGGCCTATGATTTAGACATGGATCAGGTCATGGTGCGCGTCCAGCCTTTGTTGGAACGATTTCGTTTGGCTGAAAAATTAGATTGGTTCCCGACCCAGTTTTCAAAAGGGATGAAGCAAAAGGTCATGATTATTTGCGCCTATGCAGTGGATCCAAGTCTTTATATTGTCGATGAACCCTTTTTGGGATTGGATCCTGTTGCGATTGCAGATTTGATTCAGTTATTGGCCGATGAGAAGGCAAAAGGAAAATCGATTTTGATGAGTACCCACGTTCTTGATTCGGCTGAAAAGATGTGTGATGGTTTTGTGATCCTCCATAAGGGTCAGATCCGAGCAAAAGGGACCTTGGACGAGCTGCGCTCAACTTTTGGGGATGAGAAAGCAAGTCTAAATGATATCTACATGACCTTGACAGAAGAGGAAACAGCATGAAAGAGTTGATGAAAAAACGGCAAGAAACGTTTCGAACTCAATGTGTAAAATATAGCCGCTATGTTCTCAATGATCATTTCGTCCTCTTTATGCTGATTTTCATAGGATTTTTGGCGGTTCAATACAGCCAATTCTTGCAAGATCTACCCAAAGATACAAGCCTGATCCGCTGGAGTCTCATGATTGGCTTGCTCCTCTTGGTTCCGATAGGCTCCATTGCGACCTACTTAGAGAAGCCCGATGCTTTATTCCTTTTAGTAAAGGAAGAGGAAGTGAAACGTTATATCAAAGGGCAGGCCAAGAAGTCTTTTGTGTTTTGGTTTTTGATTCAAAGTGTTGTCCTTCTATTATTTGTGCCTCTTCTTCTGGCAACGGGGCTGGATAAACTTGCTATTGTAGCCTATATCCTTGTCTTAGGAGTGGCTAAAGGGGCTGTTTTTAGCTGGAAGGAAGCGCGCTTCTACCAGTATGGAAATTTGAATTGGACCTTAGCCATTGCTCGTGAGAATGCAAGGAAACAATTGATTCTTCGCTTCTTTGCCTTGTTTACAACGGTAAAAGGTATTACCAACAGTGTCAAAAGAAGAGCTTACTTGGATGGTTTCTTAGGGCTTCTTCCCAAAACACATGGTAATACGTGGCTTCACTTATATATGCGCTCCTTCCTACGGAATGGAGATCTTTTCTCTATGACTCTCCGACTCTTGGCTCTTTCCATTCTCGCTATCATCTTTATTCCTCAACCTCTCGTAGTGATTGCCCTTGTAGCCTTGCTCAATTACTTGGTTATTTTTCAATTACTGGGGCTTTACAGTGCTTTTGATTACCAACCCTTGACCCTCCTTTTCCCGATGAAACAGGGCAGTAAAAAGGCAGGTTTGAACAAAACGATTCAACTGATCATGGGGATGATAACGGTGATAGAAGGGGGGATTGGCCTGGTCTTTATTTCAGATAAAGTCCTGTTGTTAGGCTTACTGGCTTACACAGTTGCTTTAATCCTACTCTATCTTCCATTTAAGATGGCGCGCTTGGTTGACGAAAGTCGTTAAAATTAGTAAAATAGATTGGAAACTTTTTACGGAGGAAAAGATGGACTCGAATGAAAAAGAGCTAAGCCTCACCCCAATTCCTGGGAAGAGTGGGAAGGCCTACATGGGGACCTACCCAGATGGTGGGCGCGTTTTTGTAAAAATGAATACGACCCCAATCCTTGCGGGTCTAGCAAAAGAACAGATTGCTCCTCAATTATTATGGAGTCGACGATTGCCAGATGGAAATGTGATGAGTGCCCAAGAATGGTTGAATGGGGAAATTCTCACGCCAAATGGGATGTCGAAAAAACAAGTCGTCAATATTTTAACGAGATTGCACCGTTCTAGACCTTTGATGACCCAATTGAAAAAACTTGGCTATCCTGTAGAATCTCCATTAGAATTGCTCAATTCTTGGAGCAATCGGTTGCCAATTGCCCTACGTCAGAACCACTATATCCAATCAGTCGTAAAGAATTTACGTAAGACAGTGCCTGCCTTCCGGGAGGATTATGCGACGATCGTTCACGGGGATGTTCGTCATAGTAACTGGATTGAGACAGAGAGCGGCTTGATTTATCTAGTCGATTGGGACTCTGTTCGTTTGACAGACCGGATGTTGGATGTGGCGCATATCTTGAGTCATTATATCCCAGATTCTAATTGGCGCGATTGGTTAGGTTATTATGGCTACAAGTACAATCAAAAAGTATTTGATAAACTCTATTGGTTTGGTCAATACTCTTTCTTGTGCCAAATTGCTAAATACTATGAAAATAATGATTTAGAAAATGTCAATCGCGAGATCTATGCTCTGCGCAATTTCCGGTTGAAATATGGAAAGGAAATATGAGAGTTAGAAATCGCAAGGGAGCGACTGAATTATTAGAAGCGAACCCGCAATATGTGGTCCTAAATCCAGAAGATGCCAAGGGAAAGTGGCATGAAATTTTCGGGAATGACCATCCTATTCATATCGAAGTGGGTAGCGGAAAAGGGGCCTTTATTACTGGGATGGCCAAGGCCAATCCAGAGATCAACTACATCGGAATTGATATTCAAAAATCGGTCTTGAGTTATGCTTTAGATAAGGTCTTAGAAGCTGATGTTCCTAATATTAAATTGCTTTGGGTAGACGGAGATAGCTTGACCAACTATTTTGAAGATGGAGAAATCGATCGACTCTATCTGAATTTTTCAGATCCTTGGCCTAAGAAACGTCATGAGAAGCGTCGCTTGACTTACAAGACTTTCTTGGATACCTTCAAGCAAATTCTTCCAGAACATGGGGAGATTCACTTTAAAACAGATAATCGAGGTCTGTTTGAATACAGTTTGGTGAGCTTTTCACAGTATGGTATGATTTTGAAGGGAGTCTGGCTAGACCTTCATGCTAGTGATTTTGAGGGCAATGTCATGACGGAATATGAGAAAAAGTTCTCAAGTAAAGGACAGGTCATTTACCGTGTAGAAGCACAGTTTTAGCATATTCCTTGCAATCATTGGGGAATCGTGTTATAATACCTTAAATGAATAGAAAAGGAGAGGCGGGGAAATATCTTCGCCTCTTATCTATGAGGAGGTGGCAACCATCGCAACGATTGTTGACTTAGTAACAGAAGTGATTCAGCCAGCTATAAAAGAACCATTTGAATTGGTCGATGTTGAATATGGCAAAATGGGTGGTGACTACGTCTTAAGCATTTTCGTAGACAAACCAGAAGGGATCACACTGAATGATACAGCGGATTTGACAGAAATCATTAGCCCGCTATTGGATCAAATCAAACCAGATCCATTTCCAGAACAGTACTTTTTAGAAGTTACCAGTCCTGGCTTGGAGAGACCTTTGAAAACCAAGGAAGCACTCGAGGGAGCTGTTGGCAAGTATGTCAATATCAGCTTGTATAAGGCTGTTGAAAAGCAAAAGGTCTTTGAGGGGAACTTGGTAGGTTTTGAAGAGGATGTTTTGACCATTGAGTATATGGATAAAACACGAAAGAAAACTGTAGAAATTCCTTATAACCTTGTGTCCAAAGCAAGGTTGGCTGTAAAATTGTAACAGAATGAAAGAAAGGATGCCTTTATAGTAAAGGCAAGAAAAACATGAGTAAAGAAATGCTAGAAGCCTTCCGCATTTTGGAAGAAGACAAAGGGATCAAAAAAGAAGATATCATCGAAGCCGTCACAGAATCATTGCGTTCAGCTTATCGCCGTCGTTATGGACAATCAGAAAGTGCAGCGATTGAATTCAATGAAAAAACTGGAGATTTCCGTGTTTATACAGTTCGTGAAGTGGTGGATGAAGTCTTTGATAGCCGTTTAGAAATCAGCTTGAAGGATGCTTTAGCCATTAGCTCTGCTTATGAGTTGGGGGACAAGATCAAGTTTGAAGAAGCGCCAGCTGAATTTGGTCGTGTAGCAGCTCAATCTGCCAAACAAACGATCATGGAAAAAATGCGTAAGCAAACGCGCACCATCACCTATAACACTTATAAAGAACATGAAAATGAAATCATGAGTGGAACGGTGGAGCGCTTTGACAATCGGTTTATCTATGTCAATCTTGGTTCAATCGAAGCTCAATTGTCTAAGCAAGACCAAATTCCAGGAGAAGTCTTCCAATCTCATGACCGGATTGAAGTCTTTGTCTACAAGGTAGAAGATAATCCACGTGGTGTCAATGTCTTTGTTAGTCGAAGCCACCCTGAAATGATCAAACGTTTGATGGAACAAGAAATTCCTGAAGTCTATGATGGAACTGTTGAGATTATGAGTGTAGCGCGTGAAGCTGGAGATCGTACAAAAGTTGCGGTTCGCAGCCATAATCCAAACGTAGATGCGATTGGGACTATTGTTGGTCGTGGTGGATCGAATATTAAAAAGATTACCAGCAAGTTCCACCCAGCTCGATACGATCAAAAATTAGACCGTATGGTTCCGACAGAAGAAAACATCGATGTCATTGAATGGGTTCCAGATCCAGCTGAATTCATCTATAATGCGATCGCTCCTGCAGAAGTGGACCAAGTTATTTTTGATGATGAAGATAGCAAACATGCTCTCGTTGTGGTCCCAGACAACAAATTATCTCTTGCCATTGGTCGTCGTGGTCAAAACGTTCGTTTGGCAGCTCATTTGACTGGTTACCGCATCGATATCAAATCTGCTAGTGAGTTCGAAGAAATGGAAGCAGCTCAAGAAACTTTTGAAGACCAAGTAGAAAGTGACGAAGAGCAAGTCGATTAAGAGAGGGAGGGAACATGGTAAAAACAAGAAAAATCCCTTTAAGAAAATCTGTCGTTTCAAATGAAATTATTGATAAGCGCGACTTGCTCCGCATTGTTAAAAATAAAGAAGGACAAGTCTTTATCGATCCAACTGGCAAAGCCAATGGTCGAGGCGCTTACATCAAGCTAGACAATGAAGAAGCGGCACTTGCTAAGAAAAAGAAAGTTTTTAATCGTAGCTTTAATATGGAAGTGGAAGAAGCTTTCTATGATGAATTGATCGCTTATGTAGATCATAAGGTGAAGAGAAGAGAGTTAGGCCTTGAATAAGCAAAAGATAAGTAATTTGTTGGGCTTGGCGCAAAGAGCAGGAAAACTCATTTCTGGAGAAGAACTCGTGATCAAAGCCATCCAGGAAGAAAAAGCGAAATTAGTTTTTCTGGCAAATGATGCAGCTAGTAACCTGACAAAAAAGGTGACAGATAAGGGTCACTATTATGAGGTTCAAGTATCTACCGTGTTTTCAACACTAGAATTAAGCACTGCAATTGGACGTGCCCGTAAGGTCGTCGCTGTTGTAGATGCTGGATTTTCAAAGAAAATGAGGTCTCTTATGGAATAGAAGAGGAGGACAGCAATTGTCTAAGAAAAGATTATACGAAATTGCCAAAGAATTGGGCAAGGAAAGTAAGGAAGTCGTCACTCGTGCGAAAGAATTAGGTTTTGACGTCAAGAGTCATGCATCTAGTGTCGATACTGATGTTGCTGAAAAGTTGATCAAGAGCTTTTCAGCGAAAAAAGAAACAGTCGAAAAGAAAGTAGCAGAAGTGGCTGCCAAGACAACGGCTGTCGCAGAGAAAAAAGAAGCAGCGCCCGTCAAAAAAGAAGGAGCAACTGAGACAAAATCAGTAACGCCAGCTGCTAAACCAAAGAGTCGTAACTTTAAAGCGGAACGAGAAGCGCGTGCAAAAGAGCAGGCTGAACGTAGGAAACAACAAGACAATCGTCCAAAACGTGATCGCAAGGACAATCAGCGTCATGGTGACAACCGAAATCAACGACCACAAGAGCGAAATGAACAACGAAATCAAGGTTCTGAGCGTCGCAATAACCGACCAGATCAAAGACGTAGTGGACAACCCCAAGTGGCACCAAAAGTTGATTTCAAAGCGCGTGCAGCAGCACTGAAAGCTGAACAAAATGCTGAGTACGCACGTGGAAGTGAAGATCGCTACAAACAACAAGCTGCAAAAGCAGAACAAGAACGTCAACAGCGCCGGAAACGGGTAGAAGCACCAGAAGTGAAAGCACCTGTACAGGAGCCAGCTCTTGAGAACCATACAAAACCAGCTGTTGCTGCTGCTCCAGCTCAAGTCGATACACGTCGGAAGAAACAAGCGCGACCAGATAAGAAACGCGATGATTTTGATCGTGAAGAAGATGGTCCAAGAAAACAACAAAGGAATCGAAATAGTCAAAATCAAGTGAGAAATCAGAGAAATAGTAACTGGAATAACAATAAGAAAAATAAAAAAGGAAAGAACAACCGTAATGATGCTCCAAAACCAGTAACAGAGCGTAAATTCCATGAATTACCAAGTGAATTTGAGTATACGGATGGAATGACGGTTGCCGAAATCGCAAAACGCATCAAGCGTGAACCGGCTGAAATCGTCAAGAAACTCTTTATGATGGGAGTCATGGCGACTCAAAATCAATCGCTGGATGGAGATACGATTGAACTCTTGATGGTGGATTATGGAATTGAAGCCAAGAAAAAGGTTGAAGTGGACAATGCCGATATCGAACGCTTCTTCGTTGAAGATGGTTATTTGAATCCAGATGAGTTGGTAGAGCGTCCACCAGTTGTCACCATCATGGGACACGTTGACCACGGTAAAACTACCCTTTTGGATACCCTTCGTAATTCACGTGTAGCAACAGGTGAAGCGGGAGGAATCACTCAGCACATCGGGGCTTATCAAATCGTGGAAAATGGCAAGAAGATTACCTTCTTGGATACACCTGGACACGCGGCCTTTACTTCTATGCGGGCGCGTGGTGCATCTGTTACCGATATTACCATCTTGGTTGTAGCAGCAGATGACGGGGTGATGCCACAGACCATCGAAGCCATCAACCACTCAAAAGCTGCCAATGTCCCAATCATTGTGGCTATCAACAAGATCGATAAACCAGGAGCTAATCCAGAGCGTGTCATCGGTGAATTGGCAGAGCATGGAGTTATGTCAACTGCCTGGGGTGGAGATTCTGAGTTTGTAGAGATCTCTGCCAAGTTCAACCAAAATATCGATGAACTCTTGGAAACTGTCCTTCTTGTAGCTGAAATCCAAGAACTCAAGGCAGATCCAACTGTTCGTGCCATCGGTACTGTTATCGAAGCGCGTTTGGATAAAGGAAAAGGTGCGGTGGCAACCCTCCTTGTTCAACAAGGTACCTTGAATGTCCAAGACCCAATCGTTGTCGGAAATACCTTTGGACGTGTCCGTGCCATGACCAATGACCTTGGCCGTCGTGTGAAAGTAGCTGGACCATCTACTCCGGTTTCTATCACTGGTTTGAACGAAGCGCCAATGGCGGGTGACCACTTCGCGGTTTATGAAGATGAAAAATCAGCGCGTGCAGCTGGTGAAGAACGTGCCAAACGTGCTCTTATGAAACAACGTCAAGCAACCAACCGCGTCAGCCTTGAAAATCTCTTTGATACCTTGAAGGCTGGGGAAGTGAAATCTGTTAATGTCATCATTAAAGCCGATGTACAAGGTTCGGTTGAAGCCCTTGCTGCCTCCCTTCAAAAGATTGAAGTGGAAGGTGTGAAAGTGACCATCGTTCACTCAGCAGTTGGTGCGATCAACGAATCAGACGTGACCCTTGCAGAAGCTTCAAATGCCTTCATCATCGGATTTAACGTCCGCCCTACGCCACAAGCACGTCAACAAGCTGAAGCTGATGAGGTAGAAATCCGTCTTCACTCAATTATCTACAAAGTGATTGAAGAAATGGAAGATGCCATGAAGGGAATGTTGGATCCTGAATTTGAAGAGAAAGTCATCGGAGAAGCAGTTATTCGTGAAACCTTTAAGGTCTCTAAAGTGGGTACCATTGGTGGATTTATGGTCCTTAGTGGTAAGGTTACACGTGATTCCAAAGTCCGTGTCATTCGTGACGGTGTCGTGATCTATGACGGAGCTCTTGCAAGCTTGAAACACTTCAAAGATGATGTCAAAGAGATCACAAATGGTCGTGAAGGTGGATTGATGATTGAAGGTTACAATGATATCAAGACAGATGATACCATCGAAGCCTACATCATGGAAGAAATTAAAAAATAAGATGCTGACTAGGAAAAAAGAGGGTTCCCCTCTGATTTCCTAGTTTTTAAACACAGAGCAGAAAGGAGTTCCTATGGCAAGTCATTTTCGGACAGACCGAGTAGGGATGGAAATCAAGCGTGAAGTCAACGAGATTTTACAAAAGAAAGTCCGTGACCCGCGTGTTCAAGGTGTCACCATTACGGATGTTCAAATGCTAGGTGATTTGTCTATGGCCAAAGTGTATTATTCAATTATGAGTGATTTGGCTTCAGATAATCAAAAGGCTCAGACAGGCCTTGAAAAAGCAACAGGAACCATCAAGCGTGAATTAGGTCGGAATCTGAAATTGTACAAGATTCCAGATCTTACTTTTGTGAAAGACGAATCCATTGAATACGGAAATAAGATCGATGAGATGTTGCGCAATTTGAACAAAGACTAGAGAGGTTGGGACCAATAGTGTCCAACCTCTTTTTTGGCTCTTAAAATGAGGAGAATAAAACAGAAAGAAAAAAACGGTTTCAAAAAATAATAGAAATTTACAGAAATCTCTTGTGTGATTGGAAATTATCCTTTACAATAGGAGAGGAGTTTTATTTCTGATCTCATATTTGGAGGAATGATCATGTCCATTAACTGGCAGGAAATTTTGTTTAACTTTTTGGGAGGGTTGGGTCTCTTTCTCTATAGTATTAAAACCATGGGAGAAGGACTGCAACAAGCTGCAGGGGACCGTCTTCGCTACTATATTGATAAATATACAAGCAATCCTTTCTTTGGAGTCTTAGTAGGGATTGTTGTGACAGCCCTCATTCAGTCTAGTACTGGGGTAACGGTGATTACCGTTGGTCTGGTCAGTGCGGGTCTCTTGACCCTGCGCCAAGCCATTGGAATCATCATGGGAGCTAATATTGGGACCACGGTCACCTCATTCATTATTGGGTTTAAACTGGGGACTTATGCCCTTCCAATTATGTTTCTTGGAACGGTCTTACTTTTCTTTACCAAGAATCGAATGGCTAATAATATTGGTCGGATTCTCTTTGGGGTTGGAGGAATTTTCTACGCTTTAAACCTGATTAGTGCGGGAATGAGCCCTTTAAAAGAATTGCCAGAATTTAGTCAGTATATGATCACCCTAGGGAAAAATCCAATTCTGGGTGTTTTAGCGGGAGCCATCATCACCGTTTTGATTCAAGCTTCTTCAGCTACCATTGGGATCCTACAAGGTTTATATTCAGGTGGTTTCTTAGATCTTCGTGGTTCGCTTCCTATCCTTTTTGGGGATAATATTGGAACGACCTTGACGGTTATCATTGCAGCTATGGGGGCCAATGTTTCTGCCAAGCGTGTTGCAGCAACCCACGTGCTCTTTAACTTGATCGGAACAATCCTTTGTTTGATCTTGCTGACACCTTTTACAGCCATGATTGAATACTTCCAAGGCCTCTTGCATTTGTCTCCGGAAATGACGATTGCTTTTTCTCACGGTGCCTTCAACGTGACCAACACCATTATTCAATTCCCATTCATTGGAGCTTTGGCTTACTTTGTGACCAAGCTGATTCCTGGTGAGGATGAGGTTGTCAAATATGAACCGCTCTACTTGGATGAAAACTTGATCACTCAAGCGCCTTCGATTGCTCTTGGGAATGCGAAAAAAGAGTTGCTTCATTTAGGTGGGTATGCAGATAAAGCCTTTAGCCTCTCTTATGATTATATTCTTCATCAAAATGAGAAAACAGCTGAAAAGGGCCATAAGACAGAAGAAGCCATCAATACCATTGATGATGATTTGACTCGCTACTTGATTCGTTTGTCAAGTGAAGCCTTGAGTCCGAGAGAAAGTGAAGTTCTCACCAATATCTTAGATTCTTCTCGGGATTTGGAGCGGATTGGAGATCATGCGGAAGCCTTAATTAATCTAACCGATTATTTAATTCGTAAGAAAGTCGTTTTTTCAGAATCAGCCTTGGCCGAATTGGAAGATATTTACAACCAAACCCATCAATTTGTAGAGGATGCTTTGAAATCTATCGAGAACAATGATGTGAGTCTTGCAAATCAACTAGTAGCACGTCACGAGGCAATTGAAAAATTGGAGAAAAGACTTCGGAAAACTCATATTCGTCGGTTGAACCAAGGTGAATGTACGCCACAAGCCGGAGTGAACTTTATTGATATCATTTCTCACTATACACGTGTTGCAGACCATGCCATGAATCTAGCTGAAAAAGTACAAATCGAGCAAATTTAATGAATGTCAAACAGAGTAAGTAGGAAGCTTGCTCTGTTTTTGTATGATTCTATCTAAAAATAGGTCTAGACCATTTACAAATGGAAGTGAAAGCGTTATAATATGTATGAATATAAATGGAACACAGTTCCTACAATGGAAAGGACGATTTTATGTCTACATATATTAAAGCAGATCAATTTTATTACCCACATGGGGTTCGTCGTGGAGGTTATTTGGAGCTTGTTGATGGCAAGTTTGGAAAACATGTGGAAAGCTTACCAGAAGGTGCGGATGTGTTGGATTATTCTGGTTACAGCATTGCGCCTGGCCTCGTAGATACCCATATTCACGGATTTGGTGGGGTAGATGTGATGGATAACAATATCGAAGGCACTCTCCATACCATGAGTGAAGGTCTCTTGAGTACAGGGGTTACGAGTTTTTTGCCTACGACCTTGACTTCCTCTTATGAACAACTTTTGGCAGTAACGGAAAATATCGGTGCACGATACAAAGAAGCAACAGGAGCCAAGATTCGCGGTATTTATTTTGAAGGACCTTATTTTACAGAAAAATACAAGGGAGCTCAAAACCCATCTTATATGAAGGATCCAAGTATGGAAGAATTCCGGGCTTGGCAAAAAGCTGCCAATGGTCTGTTGAATAAGATTGCTCTTGCTCCTGAGCGTGAAGGGGTAGAAGAATTTGTTCGGACCATTACAGGAGAAGGGGTGACTGTCGCTCTGGGACACTCCAATGCTACTTTTGAAGAAGCTAAAAAAGCGGTTGATGCAGGTGCGAGTGTCTGGGTACATGCCTACAATGGTATGCGTGGTTTGACGCACCGTGAACTCGGTATGGTTGGTGCCATGTATGAGTTGCCTCATACTACAGCAGAGTTGATCTGTGATGGCCATCACGTGGATCCGCTAGCGTGTGATATCCTGATGAAACAAAAAGGAAAAGAAAATGTTGCCTTGATTACGGACTGTATGACAGCTGGGGGCTTAGAAGACGGGGACTACATGCTTGGGGAATTCCCGGTTGTGGTCGCTGAAGGGACGGCTCGCTTGAAATCAACTGGTAATCTAGCTGGCTCAATCTTGAAATTGAAAGATGGATTAAAAAATGTTGTAGAGTGGGGAATTGCTAACCCTCACGAAGCAGTGATGATGGCCAGCCTCAATCCGGCAAAATCAGTCCATATTGATGATGTTTGTGGTCAAATTCGAGAAGGGTATGATGCGGACTTCATCGTGCTTGATCAAAATTTGGATCTGGTTGCGACCTATCTCGATGGGGTCAAACGTTACCAGGCAACTAACTAGATTCAAGAAACGAAGATAGAATACTTCCTCTCTAGGTCATACCTAGAGAGGTTTTTGTTTACCGATGGTAGTGCAATTTTGTGAATGCTGTCTTTTCATGCTATAATGGGAATTGAAATGTGAGGTAGCTTATGAAGGCAATTGATATACGTTTTTTATTGATGGGAATTTTTTTCTTGCTCTATGGGATTGTAAGAAAAAATATCTTTATTGTGATCGTTGGTGGGGCATTTTTACTCTATAGTTTTTATAGCAAGAAGATGGAGCCAACCAAGAAGAATATTTTTAAGCCAGAGCTCAAGCTTCGAGGGCCTAAGAAACCGAAATCGAAGAAAGGAAAGAAAAAATGAATCATTATCGTTTAAATAATGGGGTGGAGATTCCTGTATTGGGATTTGGGACATGGAAAGCAGCGAATGGAGAAGAAGCCTATCAAGCTGTCTTAGCTGCTTTAAAAGCAGGTTATCGCCATATCGATACAGCTGCGATTTATCAGAATGAAGAGAGTGTGGGTCGGGCCATTAAAGACAGTGGGCTTGCGCGCGAAGACCTGTTTATTACCACCAAACTTTGGAATACTCAACACACCTATGAAGATGCTCAAGCTGCTTTGGAAGAGTCTCTTGAAAAACTAGGCTTGGAGTATGTAGATCTTTATTTGATTCATTGGCCAAATCCAAAACCTCTTCGAGAAAATGATGCTTGGAAACAACGAAATGCTGAGGTTTGGCGGGCAATGGAAGATATGCTAGCTGCTGGCAAGGTTCGGGCTATTGGTATTAGCAATTTTCTGCCTCATCATTTGGAAGCCCTCCTTGAAACAGCTCGGGTCATTCCGGCTGTGAACCAAATTCGTCTAGCACCTGGGGTGTACCAAAGCGAAGCCATCGCAGCAAGTCGTAAGCATGGCATTTTACTAGAGGCTTGGGGACCTTTTGGCCAAGGAGAATTGTTCCAAAATGAACAAGTAAAAGAAATGGCTACTAAATATGGAAAGACCGTCGCCCAACTAGCCCTGGCTTGGAGTTTGCAAGAAGGTTTCCTTCCATTGCCCAAATCGGTTACGCCTGAGCGGATTGCGAGTAATTTAAAGTGCTTTGATTTTGAATTGACGGCAGATGATATGGAACTCCTTCGCCATCTTCCGGTTGAAGCAGGTGCACCAGATCCGGACACCAAAGATTTTTAAGAGAGAATTTCTATTCATTAATAAAAACCGAGGACAGTTTCGTTCTCGGTTTTTAAAATCCTTTCAATGATTAAATAATTTTAAAGTTCCAATAAAAACAGATGTTCTATAATACTTTCCCGTTCTAATTTACAATTTTCCGAACGAAAATAAATTAATAGTTAGTAATATTCGTAAATGTTACATTTGTGTTACATTTTGTTTTTTGAATGAATTTTCAGATAATTTTGCGTTATAATAGTTACTATTAAAATAAAAGGGGAGTTTCTATGAATAGACAAGAACGTTTTTCATTAAGAAAATACAAATTTGGTGTAGCCTCAGTTTTATTAGGGGCTGTTTTGGTATTTGGATCTGCACAAGCGAGTGCAGAAGAACAAGCGGCCAGCCAAACGAGTGCTGGAACACAGCTTGTAGCCACTACTCAACAGGCACCTGCTGAAGAAGAGCATTCACAAGCAACAGAAGCAAGTACAGCAGTTGCTAGTGAGAAAGTAGAAGTTGCAAAAGAAGCAACAGTTGCTGAAAAGACAACGAATGCAACAGAAGCAGCTCTTGTTGAAAAAACAGAAGCTCCGAAAGAGGCAGCTACTGTTCCAGAAACAAAACCGGAAGTAGCGGAAAAACCTGTAGAAAAAGCAGCAGAAGTGGCTACTGCGACAAGTTCTGAAACAACGAATCGCCATGAGGCAGCTGAAAAACCTCAAAGCATCGAAAGTGACGAAATTATTACTGTTCCCCAAACCTGGAAGCAAGGCTATAAAGGGGAAGGGATGGTTGTCGCCGTCATCGACTCTGGCTTGGATGTGAACCACGAGGTTCTTCGGATTACCGATCCTTCAAAAGCTAAGTTTAAAAACCAAGAAGAAATCGAAGCTGCTAAGAAAGCGGCAGGAATCGATTATGGTAAATGGTACAACGACAAGGTTGTCTACGCTTATGACTACTTTGATGGGACCGACAATATCAAAGAGGCCGAAAGAGATTCTCATGGGATGCACGTTACAGGGATTGCAACAGGGAATCCTGATAAAGAAGCAGGAAACGGAGAAAAGATCTATGGTGTAGCACCAGAAGCGCAAGTTATGTTTATGCGTGTCTTTTCAGATCGTCAAAAAACAACGGGTTCTGCTCTTTATGTAAAAGCAATTGATGATGCTGTAGCTCTTGGTGCAGATACCATCAATATGAGTCTTGGATCTTCTACTGGTTCTACGGTCAATGCAGGTTCAGATATCATTGACGCCATCAAACGGGCGCGTGCTAAAGGTGTATCTGTCCTAATCTCTGCAGGAAATAGCAATACTTTTGGGAATGGCTATTCAAGACCAGCTGCAGAAAATCCAGATTACGGCTTGGTCGGAAACCCATCAACAGTAGAGGACTCTATTTCTGTTGCTTCAATCAATAATAAAATCATTACCACAGAGGTTTTCGAAGTCAAAGGTCTAGAAGGTAATGCAGAAGTAGATAACGGGAAGTTTGACTACAGTAAATCTGCAACAGATACAGACTTTGAAAAAGGTAAAGAATATGAGTATGTATCAGTTGGTCTTGGGAAAGAAGATGATTTCAAAGATCTAGATCTTACCGGTAAATTGGCGCTTATCCAACGCGGGGAAATTCCATTCTCAGAAAAGATTGCCAATGCCCTCCATCATGGTGCAGTAGGGGCCATGGTTTACAATAATGTAGAAGGATCTAATCTTGGAATGGCAATTGATGGAGATGCTAAGAAAATTCCATCTGTCTTCATTTCAAAACGCTATGGGGAAGCTCTTAAAGCTGGATCTTACAAAGTTGTCTTTAACAATACCATGGCTAACCGTCCATCTCCAGAAGCAGACCAATTGTCTGATTTCTCAAGCTGGGGTGTGACAACAGATGGTCAGTTGAAACCAGATGTCACAGCACCTGGTGGGAATATCTTCTCTTCTTTGAATGACAATACCTACGGGGATATGAGTGGTACTAGTATGGCCTCTCCTCATGTAGCAGGTGTGGCAGCTTTGGTCAAAGAATACCTTGTGAAGAACCACCCAGAATTGACTCCAGAACAAGTTTCTGCAACTGTCAAAGCCTTGATTATGTCTACGGCTAAACCACATGTTAATAAAGAAACCGGTGTTTATACTTCTCCACGTCAACAAGGAGCAGGGGTTGTAGACACAGCTGCAGCCGTTTCAACAGACTTGTATGTGACTGGTGAAAACAACTATCCAAGCGTTACTCTTGGTAACGTTGGAGATAGCTTTACATTTAATGTGACGGTTCACAATATTTCAGATACCGATCGTACCTTGAAAATGTTGGTGAATACTGACACAGATGAAGTGAAGGATGGTAAATTTACCCTTCGTCCACGTAAATTAACAGAAACTGCTTGGCCTGAAGTAACCGTGAAAGCACATAGTTCTGAAACAGTTACAGTGAAAGTCGACACAAGTAAATTCACAGAAGAATTAAGCAAAGAAATGCCAAATGGCTATTTCCTTGAAGGATTTGTTCGTTTTGTCGATCCAGCAGATGATGGGGATGTGGTTAGCTTGCCATTTATGGGATTCAAGGGAGAATTCCAAAACCTTCCAGCGGTTGAAAAACCAATCTATGATTTAGTTCGTGAAGGAAAAGATGGCTTCTACTATCATGTTCCAAAAGATTTGAATATCTCATCGAGTGCGAATGTTTCTGCGCTCGTCACCCTTCAAAATGACCTTCTCCTTACACAAGGGAAACGTGATGGTCGTCGGATTACCGTTCTTGGTATTGAAGAAAATGCGGAAGGAACTCATGCTCTTCAACTAGATGAGAATGGAAATGTTCGCATTGCCATTTCACCAAATGAAGATGGAAATAAAGACCTCGTTGAATACAAGACGGTTGCTCTTCGAAACATTGAAAACCTTCATGCAACTGTCTACGCAGCAAGCGATACGGAACATAAAAATCCGCTGTGGGAAGGAACTCCATCTGATCATCGTAAGAACTTCTTTGATGGCAATGAAAAGAACCCACGCAGTTACACACTAGATAATACTGCTTGGAACGGTACCGATGCAAATGGGAAAGCAGTAGCAGATGGTGTATATGATTATGTCATTCGTTACACCCCAATGGTTCCTGGAGCTGAGGAGCAATCAACAACCTTCAAGGTTCAAGTCGATACTCAAAAACCAGTGATCACATCTGGATATATCCGTTTCAAGGATGGGGCTCAACAGTTTATAGCACGTAAAGCCAAAGATGTTGGCGATGGTGGTATCTTAACTGAAAAACTCGTCTACGTGACTCCATTCGATGATCAGGGGACAATGGTCCAAACCAGTGAAGATAAGAATGGTACACGTGCGCTTGAAAATTACCATGTGATCAAGGCCAATGCAGATGGTAGCTTCGATCTTCCTGAAAACATCGATAAGAAGAATATCTACTACTATGTAGAAGACTTTGCGGGTAACGTAGATTATGTTTCACTAGCTGATTTAGTTCGGGATCAAAATAGTGGTCGGGTTCAAATTGCAGTTCGTGACGCTAAAACGAACAAAGATTTGGATACTATGTATGTTTACCGAATCAAAGATAGCAATGGTCAATACGTATCAGTTGATAAGACAAAAGATATTAACTTCTTGAACTTTGGTCATTATACTGCAGAAATCTTTACGTATGATCGTACAGAAGTGAAATTTGTCAGCAGCTTGACGCAAGAATTTGATTTGACAGAGGATAATAGTTTCCAAACGATCGCTTTTCTTGCCAATACTTTAGAATATGCACCAGTTAGCATCAACTTTGATCAACCGGTTTCAAAAGCGGCTACGATTGTATTAAAAGGGGCAGATGGTGAAAACTTTGTCTTGCCTGCTGAAAAATATGGTAAAAATGGCTTTGGTAAATCTGTAGCAACTGGTCAATATACCTTGGTTGCAACTCTTCCTACAGGCTATGAACTAGCTGAGGAAGCACCAGTGATTTCAGTTGTCGCAGGGCGCAACAACAATTACCGTATTGGAGTGATCTCAAAAGTGGATCTCTTAGCTGCTTTGAACAACCAAGCAGATGTTACAAAGACAGCGCAATACTTCAATGCCAGTGCGGATAAGAAGGAAGCCTATGATCAAGCCTTGCAAGCGGCCCAAGCAGCCTTGACCAACAAGGTTAGTCAAGAGCAAGTCAACCAAGCTCTAGCTAGTCTTGAAGCTGCCAGCCAAGCTTTGGATGGGAAAGATTCAAACGTTGCGGCCTTGAAAGAAGCTATGCAGGCTTACGATGCTACGACAAAAACTGGTCGTTATGCCAATGCCAAAGAAAAAGTACGTCGCGACTACGATCGTGCTTTCCAAACAGTAGCCTTGCTTGCAGTTGATCCAACTGTGAAACAAGAACAAATCAATCAAGCACTTGCTGAGCTTAGCCGTGCAGAAGGAAAATTAAACGGGAAAGCAACTGATTTTTCAAGCCTTGAAAAATACATCAAAGAAGAATTGAAGTTCCAAGAAAAGAATGCTAAATTCATCTATGCTGGAAATGAAGAAAAAGAAGCTTACCTAGTAGCCTTCAAGGATGCACAAACCATCCTTTCAAATCCAGGAGCAAGCCAACAAGATGTGAAAGATGCTTTGACAGCCTTGAAGAATGCCAAGAAAAAACTTCATGGTAAAAAACCAAAAGCTGCAAGACGTCCATAAGAAAAACAACATTGTTTGTTAGCCTAAAATCCGTATGAAACGATTGTTTCATGCGGATTTTAATTTACAAGTCACTAAAAATCTGCTATAATACTAGTCAAGAAAGAAGGGCTTACGGCGTTTTTCTAGCGAGCTTGGGATAGTGAGAGCCAAGTAGAGCAAGGTAAGCAAGTGGCGCTTTCTCTCAGTAAAAAGCTGAGTAAAGTAAAATAAAATGAAGTAATAAATTAGGGTGGAACCGCGTTTCTAACGCCCCTAGGTCATAGACTTAGGAGCAGAGACACGGTTCTTTTTGTATCCTAAGTCACAAGAAACTTTATGAATAAGGAGTATTCAATGTCAAAAAAACTAACCTTTCACTGCGTTAGTGGCAGATACCTCCTTACAGTCGGACTGCCCAACGCTCAGCATTAAGGTGCCTGAGCTAGACGCAGTACTAACTCGTCTTGCCTCGTATGATCAACGAGACAGACTCGTGTCGCAAGAAATTATAGAAAAAGGAGTAAATAATGTCTAAAAAATTGACTTTCCAGGAAATCATCCTTACTTTGCAACAATACTGGAATGACCAGGGTTGTATGCTCATGCAGGCTTATGATAATGAAAAAGGTGCGGGAACCATGAGTCCTTACACTTTCCTTCGTGCCATTGGTCCTGAGCCATGGAATGCGGCTTATGTAGAGCCATCTCGTCGTCCAGCGGACGGTCGTTACGGGGAAAACCCAAACCGTCTTTACCAACACCACCAATTCCAAGTGGTGATGAAACCATCACCATCAAACATCCAAGAGCTCTACCTTGAGTCATTGGAAAAATTGGGGATCAATCCTTTGGAGCACGATATCCGTTTCGTTGAAGATAACTGGGAAAATCCATCAACTGGTTCAGCTGGTCTTGGTTGGGAAGTTTGGTTGGACGGTATGGAAATCACTCAGTTCACCTACTTCCAACAAGTTGGTGGTTTGGCAACTGGCCCAGTAACTTCTGAGGTCACTTACGGATTGGAACGTTTGGCTTCTTACATCCAAGAAGTAGACTCAGTTTATGATATTGAGTGGGCTCCAGGCGTTAAATACGGAGAAATCTTCCTTCAACCAGAATATGAACACTCAAAATATAGCTTTGAAGTTTCTGACCAAGATATGCTTCTTGAAAACTTCGAAAAATTTGAAAAAGAAGCAGGGCGTGCTTTGGAATTAGGCCTTGTTCACCCTGCCTATGACTACGTTTTGAAATGTTCACACACCTTCAACTTGCTTGATGCACGTGGAGCAGTATCCGTTACAGAACGTGCCGGTTACATTGCCCGCATCCGTAACTTGGCCCGTGTCGTAGCTAAGACCTTCGTTGCAGAACGTAAGAAACTCGGTTACCCACTTCTTGACGAAGCCACACGCGCCAAACTCCTAGCAGAAGAGGAAGAATAAAGAGAGTATATTAAATAGGATTGGGTTATAGAGGGATCCTACAGAACCAGTTGCCGCAGTGATAGAGGTATCGTTAGAGAAACTAACGATACCAGGCAAAATTGGAGACCTTAGGCTCCGATTTTAGCAATGAAACGACGCAGTCGGTTGCTTGCGTGCCAATCACATAAGGCAAACTGGAAAAAAAGATATTTTTCGGAGAAAAAACATGACAAAAAACTTATTAGTAGAACTTGGACTTGAAGAGTTGCCAGCCTACGTTGTCACACCAAGTGAAAAACAACTCAGTGAGAAAATGGCAGCCTTCTTGGATGACAACCGTCTTTCATACGAAAGCATTCAAACCTTCTCAACACCACGCCGTTTAGCTGTCCGTGTGATTGGTTTAGCAGATCAACAATCTGATTTGACTGAAGATTTTAAAGGACCTTCTAAGAAAATCGCCTTGGATGCAGATGGAAACTTCTCAAAAGCGGCTCAAGGATTCGTCCGTGGGAAAGGCTTGACGGTTGATGATATCGAATTCCGTGAAGTCAAAGGGGAAGAGTACGTTTATGTTACGAAGCACGAAGCTGGAAAACCAGCTAAAGAAGTCTTGGCTGGCGTTCCAGAGGTGCTTGCTTCATTGACCTTTCCTGTTAGCATGCACTGGGCTAACAACACCTTTGAATACATTCGCCCAGTTCACACCTTGATCGTTCTTTTGGGCGACGAAGCGCTCGACCTTGACTTCTTGGATATCCACTCAGGTCGTGTGAGCCGTGGACACCGTTTTCTTGGACATGAAGTGGAAATTACCAATGCGGATTCTTATGAAGAAGACCTTCGTACCGTTTACGTGATTGCGGATAGCAAAGAACGTGAAAACATGATTCGTGAGCAAATCAAAGCCATCGAAGCAGAACAAGGTGTTCAAGTTCAAATCGAAGAAGGCCTTTTGAATGAAGTCTTGAACTTGGTCGAATACCCAACTGCCTTTATGGGAAGTTTTGATACTAAATATTTGGACGTTCCAGAAGAAGTCTTGGTGACCTCAATGGAAACGCACCAACGTTACTTTGTTGTACGTGACCTTGATGGTCAGCTTAAACCAAACTTCATCTCCGTCCGTAATGGGAACGCTGAGCACTTGGAAAATGTTATCCGAGGAAATGAAAAAGTATTGGTGGCACGTCTTGAAGATGGTGAATTCTTCTGGCGTGAAGACCAAAAACTTAAGATTGAAGATCTCGTTGCTAAATTGGCGAACGTGACTTTCCATGAAAAAATCGGTTCTCTCTCAGAACACATGGCCCGTGCCGGTGTCATTGCAGCATCACTAGCTGAACAAGCTGGTTTGACTGCCGAAGAAAGGGCAGCCGTAGCTCGTGCAGCTGAAATCTACAAATTTGACCTCTTGACTGGTATGGTCGGAGAGTTCGATGAATTGCAAGGAATCATGGGTGAAAAATACGCCCTCCTTGCTGGTGAGGATCCTGCAGTAGCGACAGCTATCCGTGAGCACTACCTTCCTGATTCAGCAGATGGAGCCCTTCCAGAGACTAAGGTTGGTGCTATCCTTGCGCTTGCAGATAAATTAGATACCCTCCTTTCCTTCTTCTCTGTTGGCTTGATTCCATCAGGTTCAAACGACCCTTATGCGCTTCGTCGTGCGACACAAGGAATTGTTCGTATCTTGGATGCCTTTGGTTGGCACATCCCTATGGATGAGTTGATCGACAGCCTTTACGGACTTTCATTTGCTAGTCTTTCTTATGACAATCAAGCAGAAGTGCTCAACTTCATCAAGGCGCGTGTGGACAAGATGATGGGACGTACACCAAAAGATATCAAAGAAGCTGTACTTGCTGGTTCAAATTTCGTGGTTGCGGATATGCTGGAAGCAGCAGATGCTCTCTCAGAAGCTGCTAAGACGGATGGTTACAAGGCAGCTGTTGAGTCACTCTCTCGTGCCTTCAACTTGGCTGAAAAAGCAGATGCTTCAGTAGCAGTCGATGCTAGTCTCTTTGAAAATGATCAAGAAAAGGCCCTTGCTAAGGCGATTGAAGAATTAGAATTGACAGGTTCAGCTAGTGATAAATTGGCACAGCTCTTTGCTCTTAGCCCAGTCATCGATGCCTTCTTTGACAATACCATGGTTATGGCTGAAGATGAGGCTGTAAAAAACAACCGTTTGGCCCTTCTTGCAGGTCTTGTGTCTAAAGCCAATGCTGTTGCAGCCTTTAACCAATTGAACACAAAATAAGTACCTGATGGCAGGTAGAAAGTAGGTCTTATTATGACACCTGAAAAAATTGCTCGGATCAATGAGCTTGCTAAAAAGAAAAAAACAGAAGGTTTGACGCCAGAAGAAGCAGTGGAACAAGCAAAACTTCGTGAAGAATACATTGAGGGTTATCGTCGCTCCGTTCGTCACCACATCGAAGGAATCAAAATTGTGGATGAAGAAGGAAATGATGTGACACCTGAGAAACTACGCCAAGTGCAACGGGAAAAAGGTTTGCATGGCCGTAGTCTCGATGACCCCAATTCATAATTAAAAGAGTGCTGGAAGAAACTCCAGCACTCTTTTGTACCTTCAAAATTCAGAACATTCTGGACTAGATTGACCAATTTTTTAAAACGTGGTATAGTAGATTGAGTGAAAATTGGAAGTATACTTTTCTGAAAAAGTACAGAAAAAAGAATTGGAGTAATCATATGTCAAAAAAACATCATCCTAGTCAAGAAACTGAAAATGGGATGGTTCGTGGTCTGCAAAATCGCCATGTTCAGTTGATTGCTATTGCAGGAACCATCGGAACAGGGCTCTTTCTTGGAGCTGGTCGTTCCCTTTCTTTGACAGGTCCGTCTATTATTTTAGTCTATATGCTGACTGGAGCTTTCATGTACTTCATGATGAGGGCGATTGGCGAGATGCTGTATATGGATCCAGATCAACACACCTTTATCAACTTTATTACCAAGTACTTAGGAAAGGGTTGGGGCTATTTTTCAGGATGGTCCTATTGGGTTTCCTTGGTATTTCTTGGGATGGCAGAAATTACAGCCGTTTCCAACTATGTCCAACTTTGGTTTCCAAATTGGCCAGCCTGGCAGATTCAAATCATCTTTTTAGCGCTTTTAAGTTGTGTGAATTTGATTGCTGTGAAGGTCTTTGGAGAGGTTGAATTCTGGTTTGGAATGATCAAGATTGTCACGATTTTAGCCCTGATCGCAACAGGGATCTTTATGGTGACGACGAATTTTGAAACACCAGCTGGACACGCTAGCTTAACCAATATTACCAGTGGTTTTCAAATGTTTCCAAATGGTTGGGTCAAGTTCGTCATGGCCTTCCAAATGGTCTTCTTTGCTTATCAAGCGATCGAGTTTGTTGGAATTACTACTTCTGAAACAGCTAATCCCCGCCAAGTATTGCCAAAAGCCATTAAAGAAATTCCAATCCGAATTGTAATCTTTTATGTAGGGGCTTTGTTGGCGATTATGGCTATTTTCCCTTGGCAACAGCTTCCCGTCAATAAATCACCATTTGTAACGGTCTTTCAGATGGTTGGAATCAAGTGGGCAGCAGGATTGATTAATTTTGTTGTACTGACAGCAGCTGCATCCTCCTTGAATTCCACCCTCTATTCAACAGGGCGTCACTTGTACCAGATTGCAAAAGAGACGCCAAACAGTAAAGTGATGAATCGTTTGAAGTTGAATAGCTTATCTCGTATGGGAATTCCAAGTCGCGCGATTATTTTTTCTGCGATTGTGGTTGCTGTTTCTGCCTTTATCAATGTCTTGCCAGGTGTCTCAGATGCCTTTGCCTTGATTACGGCATCTTCTTCTGGTGTTTACATTGCTATTTATATTTTGACCATGTTAGCCCATCTTAAGTACCGTAAATCAAAAGAATTTATGCCAGATGGTTTTGTCATGCCGGCCTATAAAGTGTTGAATCCATTGACCATTGTTTTCTTCCTCTTTGTATTCGTTTGTCTCTTCTTGCAAGAATCAACATACATTGGAGCGGTTGGAGCAACCATCTGGATCATTCTTTTTGGGATCTACAGCAATTGGAAACATAATAAATAAACAGCAAGAGGCTGGGACAAAAGTCCTGGCCTCTTAATTATTTTTG
>NZ_JAPVZB010000015.1:0-69148 GCF_041432125.1 Streptococcus sp. 20925_1_77 | reverse complement strand
ACTTACTGTCAACACTTTTTTTCAAAAAAATTTATTTTATTGAAAGTTTTTTTAATCACTGTTAACTTTCATTTTTTAAATGGAATTTTTAAAATCCTTTAGATAGTTTTCTAATTTCTTTTTCATTTTTGCTTTTCCTTGACATCTTCTGTTTGTTAGTAATGCTTCATATTGTTCTTTTTCTTTTACTGTTAATTTTTCTTTAAAATCCTTTAAAGAATCTCTTAGAACTACCAATTCGTCTAAATACATTTTTCTTGATGAAATTCTGTGGCTAATTTCCCCAATTTCAATATATGGAAGTCTATTAATTTTTCTTTTATCACTTTCCTGTTGTCTTATTTTATCTTTAATATGATTTCTAAATTTTGTTTTGAAATATGTATAAAGTAATTCTTCATTTGTTTCAATTTCAGGATTCTTTTGATAAAGTTCAAACAGAGTTAGCTGACCTTCTTGTTCCCAATCATCTTTTTCCCATAATTGAATATAATATTCTTTTTCACATTTTCTTACGATATATTTTACTTTTTGATACATTTTATTAAATTCCATAAGCTCTCCTTTACTTTTATCTGTATTTTATAAAAATAAAGAAGCCCATTGGACTTTTTTTCTATTCTGCACGTTTTTTTAACTATTTGGTTATTATTTTAACTATTTTGTTCAAATACACAAAAAAACTGCCACTTGGTGACAGTTTATCGATAGTCCGTACGGGATTCGAACCCGTGTTACCGCCGTGAAAAGGCGGTGTCTTAACCCCTTGACCAACGGACCATTTTTACAACATATTCTATTATACAGAATATTTTTACTCTGTCAACACTTTTTTAATAAAAAAAGAAGGAAATATTTTCCTTCTTTTAAGTTAGTTGTTTTCTTCTAATTTTGACTTAATCTCATCATAGGATAGAGGTTTTGCTTCTTCTTCCAATTCATGCTCTGAATTTTCGGGCATTTTACCTGTTTCATACAATGATTTAATTTGAACACTATCCAAGGTTTCATATTTTAATAGAGCTTCAGCAATAAGTTTATGCGTTTCTCTATTACCTTGAATAATTTCTGCAGCTTTGTTACGAGCTTCATTCAATAGACTACGTACTTCTTCATCGATTTCATAAGCAGTCCGTTCTGAAATCATTTTTTGTGGGCTTTGAGCCCCGAACATGGCATGATTTCCTTCATATTGAACAGGTCCAAGTTTTTCACTCATTCCATATTCTGTCACCATTGCACGCGCCATTTGAGTGGCTTGTTCAAAGTCATTTGAAGCACCTGTTGTTTGTGAATTAAAAATAATTTCTTCCGCAACACGTCCTCCCATGAGACCAGCTAATTGTTCTTTCATATCTTCTTTAGAAAGTAACATTTGATCTTCTTTAGGAAGGGCAATCATGTAACCGCCTGCGCGACCACGAGGAACAATAGTAACCTTATGAACCACTCGAGCATTTGACAAAACCAGACCAACGATCGTATGACCTGCTTCATGATAAGCGACCATTTCACGTTCTTTTTGCGAAATCGTCCGATCTTTCTTAGATGGTCCTGCAATAACACGATCTTCTGCTTCATCGATATCAGCAGCATCAATCACTTTTTTATTTCGACGAGCTGCAACTAAGGCTGCTTCATTCAAAACATTTTCAAGATCGGCACCGACAAATCCTGGTGTCTGTTGTGCAACCAATTTCAAATCTACATCTTGAGCGAGTGGTTTGTTCTTAGCGTGAACTCGAAGAATTGCTTCACGACCTTTCACATCTGGACGCCCAACCAATACTTTACGGTCAAAACGGCCAGGACGAAGAAGGGCTGGGTCCAGAACATCTGAACGGTTAGTAGCAGCAATAACAATAATTCCTTCATTGCCTTCAAAACCATCCATCTCAATCAAGAGCTGGTTGAGGGTTTGTTCCCGCTCATCATTTCCACCGCCAAGGCCTACACCACGTTGGCGTCCAACAGCATCAATTTCATCGATGAAAATGATAGCTGGAGCAGCTTTTTTAGCATCTTCGAAAAGTGAACGAACACGACTAGCTCCGACTCCGACAAACATTTCAACAAAGTCAGAACCAGAAATACTGAAGAATGGTACTCCAGCTTCTCCAGCTACTGCTTTTGCTAGAAGTGTTTTACCAGTTCCCGGAGGTCCTTCAAGAAGCACACCTGCTGGAATCCTTGCTCCTAATTTAGTAAAGCGTTTTGGATCTTTCAAAAACTCAACAACTTCAACAAGTTCTTGTTTTTCTTCCTCAGCTCCTGCTACATCTGAAAAACGAACTTTAATATCTTCTTTATTAGCAGCACGGGCTTTATTGCGACCAAAGTTCATTGCGCCTCTGGCACCTCCGCCACCGCCTTGGTTCATCATGGAGAAGAAGAAGAACATGACGATAACAAATGGAACAATTGAAGTGAGAATTGTTATCCACATGCCACTTGAACTTTCACGCTTGATGGTGATTTCTGCTTTGTGGTCAGCTGCTAATTTTTGTAATTCATTAACAGTAATATCAGATGGAAGGATTACACTAGTAAAGCGAGATACTTTTTGAACACTCGGGGTAAAGAATTGAATCCCTGTATCTTCTTTTGATTCTTTTGCTTTATTATAGGTCCCTGCAATTTCAATCACACTACCATTTGGTTGGTAACTGATTGTTTTGACATTATCATTTTTAATTTCCTTGACCAATTCTGTGTAGTTGATTTGCTGACTTTGACCAACTCCATTACCCGCAAAAAAGTACTGGAATCCTGTCACAGCCGCTACAATAATCAACAAATACAGAAAAGGATTTCGAACAAAACCGTTGTTTTTTCTGTTATTCATCTAGTCTCCTCTATTTTGAGTACACTTCCTCTTTTAATACACCAACATATGGTAGGTTACGATAATTTTCTTCATAGTCTAAACCATATCCGACAACAAACTCATTCGGAATCGTAAAGCAAGTATAATCTGCTTCGATCTCAACCAAACGTCCTTCAGGTTTATCCAATAATGTCGCAATTTTCACAGATGCTGCATTTCGTTCTTCAAAGAGTTCTTTTAGACTCTTGAGGGTTTTACCTGTATCGATGATATCTTCCACAAATAAAATATCTCTACCTGTAATATCCTGATCAATATCCTTGATAATATTAATGATACCTGAGCTTGCTGTACCGCCATGATAACTTGACACCAACATAAAGTCTAATTCAATATGAGTATCAACATGGTTGATCAACTCTGCCATAAATGGAACAGAACCCTTCAAAATACCAACGAAAATAGGATTTTTTCCTTGATACTCTTTTGTTAGGGTTTCACCCAATTTTTTTGCTGCTTCTACAATTTCATCATGTGAAACCAATACTTTTTTTATATCTTTTTCTAACATGTTTTTACCTATCTATTTTTTGAATATAAAGACCATCTTTCATTATACCACTTTTTGAGGGCTTACTCAAATCACTCGTTACCAATCCCACGACTGAAAGAATATTATGATTCTGTTCTAAAATGAGAGCCTTTTGCCGAAGAGAAATTGGGATTTTATGATTGATAAACCACCGCCTTAATTTTTGATGGTGGCCATTAACAAGCAGCTGATCTCCTTCCTCTCGCCTTCTAATTAAGATGGGCGTTTCGCGTGAAACAGAAAGAATTTCCACATTTTTCCCTACTAATGGGTGGCCAAAAGATAATTTATAATTTGCAATCTCAAAGATATTCCCAAATTCTAACAAAAATGGGAGGACTTGGTCATCCGACTTTTGACTGATTTTTTGTATTTCAAAGAAATCATATTCTTGATGGAGTTCATAATTCGACTTTAAATAATGGACACAATTTCTTTTTTTTCTTAGTAAATCTAGTAATTCTTGAAACTGGACTCTACCAAGTTGTAAATCTGGAAATTGTGCCAGATACTCTTCTAATAAGAAAGACTGGATAGAATCGGAATAAGTTCTAAAAGAAGCTAAATCTTGAATAGTGAACTCGCTAGTCAATTCTTTCAGTGCTTTGTGCCACTGAGTTACTTCCTCTGCTAAATAGCGAAGACTTGCTTGCATTTGAGGATTTTCTTTTTCAAATTCTGGAAGGTATTGATGGCGTACACGATTGCGAAAATAATCCTGTGAGGAATTACTACTGTCTTCAAAATGAGGAATTTTCATCAACTCATCTTTGGTAAAACTCAATAAAGGACGGATTAATTCACCTTTTCCAAATGGTTGGCGTACAGGAATGCCACTCAAGTGACGTAATTTAGTTCCTCGTATCAAGCGCATGAAAGTTGTTTCAGCTTGATCGTTTGCATGATGGCCTGTTACTAAAGCAGTACAATTCTCTTTCTCCATAATCTGTCTAAAAAAATCATAACGAAAGGTACGAGCTTTTGCTTCTGTAAAATCACCAAGATAGTGAGCAACGTGGATACGTGTCTTGCGCCTGTCAGCTAGTGTTCGAAGTTCTCTTTCTTCTAAATCTGATTCTGGTCTTTGTCCATGATTAACATGAGCGAGTATCAGTTGGATTTTCAATCGTTCTTTGTTCTTTTCTAAAAGTTCGTACAGATTCATTGAATCCAATCCACCCGATAAGGCAACTAAAACACGACGATGGGAAGTAAATAGATCTTGTTTTTCACAAAACTCTAAAAATCGCTTTTCCATTATTTCAATACCTCATAGATATCCTTTGAAATATTGGAAATCGTATCATAATTCGAATGATCTGTAAAAATGGCTAGTACATAGGGTGAATTTGTGTAGACAATCGCAACATCATGTCTAAAATCATAGGCATCTCCAATTTTATGAGCAACCTTTACTGGAAGGTCACGCGCAATCCGTTGATCATCGAATTTTGTAGAGGAGAGCGCATCAATAATTGAGCCATTCTGTTGATAGACAGCCTCCATGACATTGCCAGCCATTTCAGCGGATGCTTCTCTTTTTTCAACATCCCAATGTTTTTTTGCAATTTTATCCAAAGTTTTTTGGAAATCTTGATCTGATTGATGAGTGACATAATAATTCAAGATATTATGGCCAACATTATCGGATTCTTTTGCAATCTTATCTACTAATTCTTGGACACTATAATCCTTACCATCTGCTGTTTTTGAAATACTACCACTTCCTTCTGGTTCATAACCACCTTTAAAGTCATTGACTTCTGGAATATACTTGTAGGTTGTAGATAGAGAAATGGCTTTTTTATTGAGCTGTTCTTGGACATAGTACAAGTATGGTAATTTCGTTACACTAGCAGAATACATTTCTTTTTGCGGATTGATTCCAGCAGTATTTCCAGTCGCTAATTGTTTTACGTAGATTCCATACGAAGGAGAATTGTATTTACTATTTAACAATTCCTGGACTTTTTCCATTCGATTATCTTTTTCAGTGACGAATTCTTTGTTCACCCAGCCCTGACCTTCAATCTCTACAAACTCATCTCGTAAAGTCTTAGCTGTACGTAAGACTGTCACTTTTGTATAAGGAGAAAGAGGTGTATTTTTTTCTTTTGCACCATTTATTAAGGGGCGGTCGTACACTTTAAAACCAGGTTTTAGCCACATGTCTTGTTTTTTTTCTTGTGTTTCTTGTACAACATCAGAAAAAATGACAGAAGAATCTGCTAATACATACCCTTTCTCTGCTATTTTAAATACAGCTTTCCCTTCATCGTTTACAAAGAGTTGTTCGATTGTAAACGGTGAATTTGGAAGAATTTCTCCTTTTGTTTTTTTCAACTGAGGATCAGAGAAAATAGAAATTTTGCGATAGACATTAGGGTTTGCTGGAATTGAAGAAAAATAAAGTTCTGATGGATGAGCCATTGTCTGAGAAGACTCAGACTGCTCAACACTCGCTGCTTGAGACCCAATAAATAAAATTGGAACTAACAATAGGAGCAGAAATCGTTTAGACACCTGTATTCCTTTCCTTTTCATCCTTTTGAAGTTTGATCATTTGGTTTTTCTTTTTTAATTCCTCTAATTTTTCATCCGAAAATTCAAGAAATTGTTTAACTGTTTGTAAAATATTTTCCATTGGTTATTGGGGGAGTAAATCTGGGATGGTATAAACATATTCACCATCTTTTGAAAAAGAATACTTGGCGCGTGCATATTTTGTTGCGTAATCATCGTCTTTTAATTTTTTAGCGATGTCTTGTTGATATTCTTTTTGTTCACTTGTCTCTTTATACTCTTTTTCCAACTGTTTGTATTGTTCTTTTTTATCTTGTAGCGATTGATAGCTCTGGGCTAAATTATAAGTTGGAAGAATAAACAGTAACATGACCAATATCAAGACGAGTCCCATAAAACGATTGCGTTTTTTTCTTTCTTCTTCTAAAAAACGTTTTCGCTGACTTTCGTCTTTGATATACTTATTGTTCATTTGAACGATATTTTTAGGCATCTTCTTCTATCCTTGTTTCACTAATGATTTCGTACATTTTGGATGCATCTTCTTTTTTGGTACTATCCAACATTTCCAAGACTTTAACCGTCAATACTTTATTTCCAAAACGAACTTCGATTTGATCATTCACTTTCAAATCCGTTGAACTTTTGGCTAATACTCCATTAACTTTGATCCGCCCTTTATCTGCAACTTCCTTTGCAACAGGGCGACGCTTAATAATGCGAGAAACTTTCAAATATTTATCTAATCTCATACTGTCACCTCTAACATAGTATTGTATCATTTTTTATACATAAAATGCGAAAAATGAGCTAAGAACTGCTAGTTCTCTTCTTTTTCCTGTTTAATTTCCAATAAGGTTTGACCAAATTGCTTCAGAGCTTCTAAAATTTCAAAATCTTTCTTGTTTCGAATATCAAAGATTACTTCAATTAATCCCTTTTCTTCAGCAATCTGTGCCTTCAACTGTGTCATTGACAGAGCTTTGAAATAATCCTGTGTTAAAAACAGTTGTTTGGCAATAGGTTCAAATTTCACTGTCAATTTTTGTTGTTTTCTCTCAACAAGACGGACAAAGACTTGATCCAAGTAAGCTTTCACTAAACCAATTTCAAGTAGATAGGCGACAACATCTGGGTATTCTCCAAAACGATCAATCAATTCATCTTGCAAGTATTCATAGTCACTCGCAGAATTCATTTCACGAATTTGTTTGTAAATTTCAATTTTTTGACGTTGATCTGAAATATATTCATTAGGTAAATAAGCATCTATTTGAAGGTTCAACTCTGCATTACTCTTTTGCCTGCGATGCTCTTGGCCTTGTTTCTTAGCAATAGCTTCTTCTAACAATTGAGAATACATTTCAAAACCAACTGAATCGATGAAACCAGATTGAGAAGCTCCAAGGATATTCCCTGCTCCACGGATCGATAGATCTCGCATAGCAATTTTAAATCCAGACCCCAACTCAGTAAAACCTTTAATAGCTTCTAAACGTTTTTCAGACACTTCTGTAAGAGATTTGTCTGGACGATACATCAAATAAGCATAAGCGATTCGGTTGCTTCGTCCCACACGACCTCTTAGTTGATAAAGAGTTGAAAGTCCCATATGATCCGCATTTTCAATAAAGAGTGTATTGGCATTTGGAATATCCACACCTGTCTCAATAATGGTTGTCGTCACTAAGACATCGTATTCGCCATTAATGAAATCCAACAAGGTATTTTCCAGGCGAACTTCACTCATTTGGCCATGAACAAAGCTAATCGAAGCCTCTGGAATCAACTCTTTTAACTCGGATACTTTTTGTTCAATCGTATCTACCTTATTGTAAAGATAGTACACTTGACCTCCACGATCTATCTCCCGCAACACAGCATCTCGAATAATAGTTGGGTTGGTCTCTAGTACAAAAGTTTGCACAGGATACCGATTAGTTGGAGGTGTTTCAATGACAGACAAATCTCGAATTCCTAACATAGACATATGGAGCGTCCGAGGAATAGGGGTAGCTGTCAAGGTAAGCACATCCACCTTTTTTTTCAATTCTTTCAATGTTTCTTTGTGCTTTACTCCAAAACGTTGCTCTTCATCGATCACAATCAAGCCCAAGTCTGAAAAGACGACATCTTTAGACAATAACCGGTGAGTTCCAATAATAATGTCCACTCGTCCTTTTTTCAATTTTTCAAGCGTTTCCTTCTGCTCTGCTTTACTCTGAAAACGACTTAAAACAGCAACTTCTACCGCAAAAGCTTCAAAACGCTCCTTAAAATTGGCATAATGTTGTTGGGCAAGAACAGTCGTAGGAACCAGCACTGCTACTTGTTTATGATCATTTACTGCCTTAAAGGCTGCTCGCATAGCAACCTCTGTTTTCCCAAAACCGACGTCTCCAACCAGCAGTCGGTCCATCGGACGATTCGATTCCATATCTTTTTTGATTTCTTCAATGGAGCGCAACTGATCATCTGTTTCAATATATGGAAAATCTTGTTCAAAAGCTTCTTGATTTTCGTCATCTGAAGAATAAGCAAAACCTTCTAATTGACTACGCTCTGCATAGAGTTTTATCAAATCATCCGCAATATCCTCCACCTGGGTCTGAACCTTTTGCTTCGTTTTTTGGAAACGACCATCGTTTAATTTGTTAATTTTTGGCGTTTTTCCATCACTTGCAACGTATTTGGACAACATCTGAATCTGATCGACAGGAATCGAGATGCGATCTCCATTTTGATATTGAATGGAGACATAATCACGATGGACACCCGAAATTTCAATCGTTTCAATTCCCAAATATTGACCAATACCATGAACTTGGTGAACAACATAGTCCCCTTTTTCCAGTTCGTTATAATTTTTTAGACGTTCTGCATTGGAAATATTTTGCCTGCGAATCTTTCGCTTGATTTTTTTCTGATAAATCTCTGACTCTGTAATGTAGACAATTTTTTTATCAACAAATTGAAAACCGTGAGCTAGTCCTCCAACAATTAATTGACTAGCTTGAGGGATGATCGCATCCCCATCGATATAATCTAATCGAATTCCATACTCTTCTAAATTTTTATGGAGCTGTTGAAGATTGTGATGAGAACTTGCTTGGACAATAACCGTATAGTTTGATTTTCGATACCGTTCAATTTCCTCTTTTAGCAAATCAAATTGTCCAAAAAACTCCTGCATTGGGTATTGATTAAATTGATACAAATGATCAAACTTCAGATTTCCCAATCCTTTTTGAAAGTTTGAAAAATAAGTTGCAGGTGTATATTTTCGTAATATTGTACTGGTGTCTGCAAAATAAACTTGGCGAGAAGAAGCTCTATTTTTATGTAAATCTTCCGTCAAGAAATTAGCTGTATCTAGTTCAAATCTCGCTATTTGATCGGCTATTTTTTGATAATCATCCAGAAAGACAGGAGTGTGTTTAGGAAGATAATCAAATAATGTATATTGTTTCTCATAAAAGAAACTAATAAATTTTCTAAGATCCGGATGGAGTTTTCTTTGAGAAATATCTCCTAGAATTTCTGCTAGATAAGATTTAAATTCTTCATTAGCGCTCTGTTCTTGCAATTGTTCGATTTGCTTCTGACCACGGATGAAATCTTCCTCTTGCAATAATAGATCACTCACCGCTTTCAGTTGAACTTCTTCGACATTTTCAACAGAACGCTGGCTTTCTGGGTCAAAGATTCGGATCCCATCAATCTCATCTCCAAAAAATTCAATCCGATAAGGTTGGAGTTGGTCGATCTCAAAGATATCTAAAATATCTCCTCGTATACTGAACTCACCTTGTTGCAAAACCTGGCCCACTTTTTGATAGCCGATTTTCTGTAATGTTTCACTCAGAGTAGTTAAGTCTATTTCTTGACCAACCTTCAATTGAAAAATGCTAGATACAAAAACTTTAGGAGAAGGTAATAGTAGTTTGATACCACTTACATTGGTCACAAGGATACCTTGACGATCCTCTTGACATAAAAAGTTCAAAGCTTCTAATCGTGCAAATTGCCTTTCTTGTGAAGCAAAAACAAATTCTGCTAAAGGGTTATCATCTCCCAAAAATGTATGGACCTTGTCCTCTCCAAGTAAGGCAATAAAATCACTAGCCAATCGTTCCGCTTCGTTATAACTGGAGGTGACGAGGACTGCTTTTTCAATAGAATCAAAAGCGGAAGCCATTACAATAGCCTTAGTAGTCGCGGACAATCCTAAGATCAATTCCCTATTATTTTTCTGCAAACCTTGTTGCCAGGATAGAAGGTTGGAGTTTTGACTCACTAAATCAATTACATTCATCTACTTACCCGTTGTATTTCTGCATGCTTCTTTCAAAATTTTCTTCTACCAAGTAATCATTGACAGCTTCTTCTACTCGATCGATTGTTTGTAGAATGGTGATGTAATCGTCTTTATCAAATTTTCCTAAGACATGATGAACAACTGACATACCCTGCTTAGGTCTTCCAATTCCAATCTTAATTCTATAAAAAGTCTGAGTTCCAATATGATTGATAATCGATTTGATTCCGTTATGACCTCCAGCTGATCCTTTAGCTCGAAGACGAATCTTGCCAACTTCCATATCTAAATCATCGTAAACAACCAAAAGATCTTCAATATCCAGACCATAATAAGTCAGAAGAGCATGGACTGCTTTTCCACTCTCGTTCATGAAGGTGGTTGGTTTCACAAAATACATCTTTTCACCATTCAAAAATGTTGAGGCAACATCAGCTTGAAAAATCTTATCATGGGAGAAAGTAAGATTTAAAGACTTTGCCATTTGATCCACTAACATAAAGCCTACATTGTGTTTGGTTTCAACATACTTATCACCTGGATTTCCCAATCCAACAATTAATTTCGTCATCTCTTTTCCTTTCAAAACACTAAAAGGGTTGGAAATATTTTTTCCAACCTTTATATATTTTTAACTTTCTTAAACATTGAAACGGAATTCCATGATGTCTCCATCTTGGACAATATATTCTTTTCCTTCTTCTCGCAAGCGTCCAGCTTCTTTTACAGCCTTTTCAGATCCGTATTTCACCAAATCATCATAAGACATAGTCACTGCACGAATAAATCCTTTTTCGAAATCAGAGTGGATGATACCAGCTGCTTGAGGAGCTTTCATACCACGTTTGAAAGTCCAAGCACGTACTTCTTTTTCACCAGCTGTAAAGTAAGTTCCAAGTCCTAGTAAATGGTAAGCTGCACGCGTGAGTTTATCAACTCCAGACTCTGTTAAACCAATTGCCTCTAAAAATTCTTGCTTATCTGCATCATCTAGCTCAGAAATTTCTTCCTCAGCACGCGCAGAAATCACAACTACTTCCGCATTCTCTGTCGCCGCAAAGTCACGAATTTGCTTAACATAGTCAATAGAGTCTGGATCTGCAACAACATCTTCATCCACATTTGCTACATAAAGAACTGGTTTGGTAGTCAAAAGGAAAAGTCCTTTCACCACTTTTTGTTCTTCCTCCGTGAATTCAATGGTCCGAGCTGATTTTCCATCTTCAAGAACTGGTTTGATTTTTTGTAGAACATTAAATTCCTCAACAGAATCCTTATCTTTTTGTGTGCGAGCGATTTTTTCTACACGCGCATATCGTTTATTGACAGACTCTAAATCGGCTAAAATTAATTCTAAATTGATAGTATCAATATCTGCTAGTGGATCAACAAAGGCATCTTCACGACCTTGTTCCCGCATGACATTTTCATCATCAAAAGCACGCACTACATGGACAATAGCATCTACTTCACGGATGTTAGCCAAGAATTTATTACCAAGACCTTCTCCTTTTGATGCACCTTTTACAATCCCAGCAATATCGGTAAATTCAAAAGTGGTCGGAACTGTCTTCTTAGGAGTAATCATTTCAGTTAATTTTTGTAGTCGTTCATCAGGAACTTCTACCATACCGACGTTTGGATCAATGGTCGCAAAGGGATAGTTTGCGGCCTCTGCTCCTGCTTTTGTAATTGCGTTAAATAGGGTTGATTTACCAACGTTTGGTAAGCCAACGATACCTGCTGTTAATGCCATTTTTCTTTTTCTCCGTTCAAATTTCAATCTCTTTTATTATAACATAATTCAAAAGACAAGTGATGAAAAATGAAATATTTCATGACTTTTGAAACTAGATTTTTTCATCAAACTGTAACGTTCTAAAAAAGATAAATATGGTATACTCTATTTAACAACTAACAAAGGAGTTTTTCAGATGAAAAAACAAACATGGAAATCTATTTTCCTTTCTTTAATCGCTATCTTTACACTCTTTCTTCTTGGAGCTTGTGGACAACAATCTGTTCAAAAATCCTACCTTCAAGGAATCAACCAAGAAAAGAAAACAGACGTTCGGATTACACTAGAACATAAAGGTGATAAAGCGATCAGTAACCAAACTACCACTACTATTTATTACAAAGAGGCAGGAGTTACGAAGGATCAATTAAAGGAAATGATCGATAAATATGACGAAGAATACAAAGATGTCAAAGGATTCACACATTCTGCTGAATACAAAGATGATTATATGGTCGAAAAAACAACTGTAAGTTATGAAAAGGCAGACTTAGATCAGCTAATTGAAAAGAAATTAGTAACGACACAAAAAGATAAAAAAGTTGACTATATCAGCTACAAATCAACTGTTGATATGATGAAACAAAGTGGTTTCAAAGAAGTTAAAAATGGAAAATTTGAAGAATTAAAATAATTGAAAAGGTTCGGTCACATAAGTGACTGAACCTTTTATAATACTTTCTTCATTTTCTGTTCAAAATCATGGCGACTCATCATGACCACATGATCACAATTGCTACACTTGATTTTTATATCTGCACCAAGTCGCGTAATTTCCCAACGATTTGCCTTCTTGCCTGTTTCTTTTATCACACAAGCGTGAGGCTTTTTCATTTCTACAAAATCACCTAACGTATACATGATTCACCTATGTTAATTTGTGCGAACTGGCGTAATTAATTGAATGAACCCTTGTTCATTTCCTTCCGGAACCAATGTAAATGGTCTAACAGAAGAAATGAAACGAATAACAACTTGTTCACTTTCAATAGCTTTTAGCGCCTCAATCAAATAAGTTGGATTAAAGCTGATTGACAAATCCTCTCCTGACACAGCGTTAGTATCGATTTCTTCATTTACTCGTCCAACTTCTGGTGAATGAACGTGGGAAGAAACTACTCCATTTTTGAACTCTAATTTAACCGTTCCGTTTTGAGTTGCATTTGAAAGAAGACGAGCACGCTCCATTGCAAATCGAAGGTTGGCCACATTGAAGGTTGCCTCTGTATTGAACTCTGTTGGAATGAGACGATCTGTATCAGGGTAATTTCCTTCTAGCAAACGGGTATAGAAACTAATGTGTTCACTTCTAAAGAGGATTTGATTGTTAGCAAAGAAAACTTCAACTGTTTCAATATCATCAGAAAAGACAGAGGTGAATTCACGAAGAGAACGACTTGGGATGACGACATCAAAGTTGTCTCCATTTTTCTCCAGTGTAATCACTTTTTGACTCATACGGTGAGAGTCTGTTGCTACTGTTTTTAGCTCTTTATTATCTGATAAAACAAAGTGAACGCCTGTTAAAATTGGACGACTCTCTTGTACACTTGCTGCAAATGCCGTTTCATTAATCAATTGTTTTAATAATTTTGTTTCCAAAACTAATGGATTACTTGCAGCAATTTCTTGGATACGTGGATATTGATCTGCATCTTTTCCTTTAAGAGTAATTTCTGATTTACCACTTGTTAAGAGAACTTGTTTTTGTTCAATCTCTTTAAAATCTAAAGTAACATCTGGTAAACTTGAAACCACATTAATAAAGAAAGTTGCTTCCAATAAAATAGAACCTGGAGAAGTCACTAATAAACCTGCATTTTCATCTTTAATAGAAATAAAGTTTTCAATTGAAATTTGGCCATTAGATCCAGATAAGGCAACTCCTTCTGGAGTTACATCTATTTTAATTGTTGAGAGGATTGGAATAGCATTTTTTGAACTGATAGCTCTTTTCGTAGTATTTAGTGCTTGTAAAAATAAAGTTTTGTTAATAGAGAAATTTATCATGGTCATTCCTTTTATTTATTTTATTATTAGTAAGTTAATAGTAATAGTAGGTTGTGTGGAAGTTGTGGAAAACTTTCAGAATCCTATCTACGACTTGAAAAGTTACTTGTTTAAAAATTGTGTATAACCCCAAGAAGTTTATAGAAAGTTATCCACAAATTAATTTAATTTTTTCTTGATGCTTTGAATTTCGAGTCGAAGATTATCATCTGTATCGACCATACTTTTAATTTTTTCATAGGCATGAATGACAGTCGTGTGGTCTTTCCCACCAAATTCTTTTCCGATTCGAGGAAGGGAGTTGTCCGTCATCTCTCTTGAAAGATACATAGCCACTTGTCGTGCTAGGACAATATTCTGAACTCTTCGAGAACCTTTGATTTCTTTTACACTGACTCCATAGAAGGCTCCAACTGCTTCCTGAATTTTTTCAATAGGGATGACAAGCGTCTTGCTATTATCATTTTTACGAGCTCGAATAGCTTCAGCTGCAACATCGATCGTAATTTCTTTTAGTTTCTTTACCTTCGCCATTAAAGAAATATCATTTAAGGCTCCCTCTAAGTCTCGGACATTTGAATCAAATTGACCAGCTAGATATTCTAGTGTGTCATTAGGAAAAATATAGTCTAGATTTTCAATTTTATTCCGTAAGATGGCAATCCGAGTTTCAAAATCTGGTGGTGTTATATTTTGAGTTAGTCCCCATTTGAAACGAGTAACTAACCGCTCTTCAAGACTATCTAAATGATCCGGACTTCGATCACTTGTTAGAACAATCTGTTTGTTGTCACTATGGAGGGCATTAAAGGTATTAAAGAATTCCTCTTGAGTCGTGACTTTTTTTCCACCAAGTGACTGGATATCATCGATCAATAAAAGATCTAAACTTCGATAGGTGTTCTTGAACGTCTTCATCTCTCCTAATCGAAGGTGCTCTAAAAATTCATTAATAAAGGTTTCTGCTGGGACATACTTAACCCGTGCATTTGGAATATTTTCTAGGATTTGATTTCCAATTGCATTCAATAGGTGAGTCTTTCCAAGCCCTGGTCCACCATAGATAAAGAGAGGGTTGTAAGTTGTTGCAAGATTTTCAGAAACTGCAAGCGCTGCTGCTTTCGCCCAAATATTTCCATCCCCTTGCACAAAATTATCAAAGGTATACTTCGATTTCAGACCTGTATCAATTTTAGGTAACGGTTCGGTTGTTAAGCTACCTGAAGACAGTCTCCTATTCTCACTGCTATGATTACTAGGAATTTCTTCGGTATCTTCAAAAACGAAATGGAACTTCAAATCTGTATTGTAGACTTCAAAGCTGGCTGTGATCAAAGCATTTTTTAGATTTGTTTCCCAAAACAATTCTTTATAATTTCCATCAAGATAAATGGTAGCTGTCTCTCCATCGATTTTGACTAATTTTGAATCAGCTACAAAAAAGTCATACGCACTATCTTTTAGTTGTAATTGGGCTAATTCTAAAAAACGAGACCAAAATTGCTCCTCTTGTGACACTATCAGACTTCCCTCCTTTTCTTGAATTGTATCAAATCATACTTACTCCTATTCTACCACAAACGAAAATAGTTTTCCACAGGCTAAATTTTAGGGAAGAAAATTATATTTTTAAACTTTTCCACAGGTTGTGGATTTAAATTCACATTGTTTTTAAAAGTTATCCACAAAGTGGGGATAACTAGAGAATATCCTTATTTTTATGATATTTACAAAAGATTATTATGGTGGAAAAACTTGTCAATACAAAAATAAAAATAACAGCCTTATTTTAGGCTGTTGATAATTCGTTGGTATTCATCGAGACTTGAAAAAGAAATTTGGATAGTTCCTTTATTTTGCGAAGAGGAGTGTATCGTCACTTCTGTTCCCAATATTTTTTTCAATCGTTGTTCCTCTTCTAGTAGGAAATTTTCTTTTACTTTTTTATTTTTCTGTTTTCTTTTTGAACTGATCTTGTTCTCTAATGTTCGAACATTTAAATGATCCTGTTTGATTCGCTCCAACCAAAAGCGCTGCTCTTCTTCATCAAGAGGAACGAGAACACGCGCGTGAGCCGAAGAAATATCATTTTGAATGACTGCCTCTTGAACAGAGGGAGCTAGATGTAACAAGCGAAGCATATTGCTGATATAAGGTCTAGATTTCCCCATAAATTGAGCGATTTGGTCGTGCTTATAGCCATGATCAACTAGCTTCTGGTAGGAGATAGCTTCTTCGATTGGATTGAGATCTTCTCGTTGAAGATTTTCGATAATGGCTTGTCGCATCATTTCTTGATCAGTTAACTCTTTAATAATCGCAGGAACAAGCTTTAATCCAGCAATTTTTGAAGCTCTAAAACGTCTTTCACCTGCAAGCAATTCAAAACCAATAATCGGAGATTTTCTGACAATAATGGGTTGAATTAAGCCATTTTCTTTGATTGACTGAGCCAGTTCTTCTAATTTTTCTTGATCAAATACTTTTCTTGGTTGGAAAGGATTAGTTCGAATGTCCTTTACCGCTATCTTTTCTAATTTTTCCATCTTATGAATAGAATAACACACCTTTACAAATTCGTAAAGGTGTGTTTACAAGTATGTCAATAGGATAAGAATTACTCACTAAGATCCTCAGTTGATTTTGTTAACTTGATAGAAGTTGTTTGTTGTTTTCCATCACGATAGAATGTGACCTTGATCGTATCATTGATTTGGTGAGAATAGAGGGCAGATTGTAAATCTGCAGTTGACTCGATAGTTGTATCGTCTATCTTTGTGATCACATCGTAGCGTTGCAATTTATCTGAAGCAGGCATATTTTCAAGTGTTGAACGAACCAGTACTCCTCCAGAGATTTTTTCAGGAAGTTTTAATTGGCTTAAATCAGAAGTTGAAAGGTTGGATAAATCCATCATTTGGATTCCAAGAGCTGGTCGAACTACTTTTCCTTTTTCTTCTAGTTGCTTGATAATATTGACAACATCATTTGCAGGAATTGCAAATCCCATTCCTTCTACTGAAGTTTGTCCGTTATTTGAAATTTTACTTGAGGTAATCCCGATGACTTGTCCTTGAATATTGATTAATGGACCTCCAGAGTTTCCTGGGTTGATGGCTGCGTCTGTTTGTAGAGCGCGTGTAGAGATATTTTGTCCATTATCGGCTTTCAATTTCACATTGCGACCTTGGCTAGAAATAATTCCTTGGGTAACAGAATTAGCATAATCAGTTCCAAGAGGGCTACCGATTGCAATCGCAGTCTCACCGACCGTTAATTGGTTTGAATCTCCGAATTCAGCTACTGCCTTTGCTTTATCCGCACTAATGCGAACTACTGCGATATCGGAATAGACATCTGATCCAACTACTTCTCCAGGGACTTTATTACCATCTGCTAAGAGAATATCTACTTTTTTTGCACCATTGATCACATGGGTATTGGTAACAAGGTAAGCATATTTTCCTTCTTTTTTATAAATGACCCCAGAACCTTCACTAGAAATTTGTGAGTCTGAATTGTCTTCTTTTTCAAACAATCCTTGATTCGAAGAATCAGAGTAAGTGATCACAGAAACCACAGCATTTTTTACTTTATCGACGGCCTCACTAGTTGAGGTCGTATTTTTATAGGCTGTTTTAACAGTGGTTGAGTGGACTTGCTTACTTTCAGTATTGGAAGTAGAAGAATGAGATGTTTGTAAGATTAAAAAGGTTCCAAGAATCCCACCTAGTAAACCCACAACAAAAATGAGGGTTATGTTTCCAATTTTTTTCAGTAAATTAGATGAAGATTTCATATTTTCCTCCTAAGGCTATCAAATTGTCTAGAGTATAGAAAAACTTTCTTAATTATAACTTAAATAATTAAAGTTATCCACAATTTGTGGATAACTTGTAACATTTAGTTTAGAAATAGCTTTAAAAAGGACTTTATAGAACAGCTTTCCTTTCTTTACCTGTGGATTATTTGTGGAATTAAAGAATTATGCTACAATAGGAGAATGAAAATAAAATTGATAACCGTTGGAAAATTAAAAGAAAAATACTTAAAAGATGGGATCGCGGAGTATATTAAAAGGCTTGGTCGATTTGCGAAAGTAGAACAGGTTGAGTTAGTTGATGAAAAAACTCCAGATCGTGCTAGTCAACTCGAAAATCAACAAATCCTTGAAAAAGAGGGAGAACGAATTCTCTCTAAAATTTCGGATAAAGAATATGTGATTGTACTGGCCATTGAAGGAAAACAATTTCCTTCAGAGAAATTTAGTCAAACGATCGACCAGATTATGACATCTGGTTATTCAAACCTTACTTTTGTTATTGGAGGCAGTCTTGGTCTGTCTCCTGAAGTGAAAAAAAGAGGAAATCTATTAATGAGCTTTGGTCAATTAACTCTTCCTCATCAGTTGATGAAATTAGTGTTGGTGGAACAGATCTATCGTGCTTTCATGATTCAACAGGGGAGCCCTTACCATAAATAACCTTGACGCTCCTTCCTTTTTCTGCTAAAATGAAGTAAGTTCGGTCTCATAGCTCAGCTGGATAGAGCATTCGCCTTCTAAGCGAACGGTCGCAGGTTCGAATCCTGCTGGGATCAAATGAAGATGCAGTTTTTGCTGCATCTTTTCTTTTTTGTAAAATGTATAAATTTTCATTATCTATTAATTTTTGTATACTTCACTATAGATAAATAGTAATGGAATGAATTATTAGGAATATTTAAAAAAAGAACTAACAATCCCTATATAGTGCAAAGTGTAGATTATATAAATTGTGTAAAATAGTTTTCATTTATGTAACAAAAACATTACAATTTTACCGTTTCCCTTTAATTTTAGGCTATTTTATATTATAATTTTTTGTATATAAAATTTTATTTTTTTATAATAATACTAGAGTATAATAAAATAGAAAAAACAAAATGGGAGAGTTTGTGTGATTCAGTCATTAGTCTTGTCTTTTCTCTTGGGAGGGATCATTGTTCTGACGTTTGCATTAGTGGACGAAAAAATCTATCAGGAACATCAATTTGCATTTATCTTTCTGCTGAGCACCTTTGTTCTTCTTTTTGAAAGTCTCTTAGTATTTTTAGATGTGACTTTATTTTCAAATATTCGACTCTCTGATTTAAATATGCTCTTATGGCCGGTTTATTTATATCCTTATTATCATTTTGCCAATCGAACGAATCGCTTGTGCGCCATTTTTTATTCTTTTTTTACTTATTTAGCGGTTGAAGGAACAGCAACTTTTCTGACGATAATTGTCTCTTCAGTGTTAGGGGATGCTTTTGTAGCAGCTCACTCGATTGTTTACAATATGTGCATTCGTTTGGTTTCTTTAGTGATCATCTTGAAGTTAATTGACTTATTTGAATTTGATTTCACTCCTTTTTATGAGAAAGAATTTGAAAAATATTTAAAGAGACTTATCTGTGTTTATTTCGCCATATTTGTAGTGATTAATTTTGCTTTATGGATTAGTGAGCAAGCGCAATATAAAAATTTTGGGAGTATGTTGGCAACGATTTGTTTTTTCTCTTTTGTAGTTAGCTTATTTCATATGAAAATCGAGCGAGATCAGTATCGTAAAAATTTAGAACTGGAGTATAAAGAATTTTCTGAGCAACAAATGAGTCGGTATATGGCTGAAATTCAAAGCCTCTATTCTATTGTTAGGGGATTTCGTCACGATTTGGGAAATTTGGTGATTTCTATGTCATTAGCTATTAAGGAAGAAAATATTCCAGAAATACAGAGAATCCATAGAGAAGTATTGGAAAAAGGTTATAAAGAGATAAACACAGAAGAATTATCAGGATTCAACTTGGTCAATATCAAAGATTCTGCTTTACGAAGTATTTTGATTCGAGGCTGGTTGGATGCAAGAGATGCTGGGGTAGAAATGACCTTTGAAACAAGTGAACCAATTGAGCAACTACCAGTTGATTTATTAGATATCGTAAGAATTGTTGGAATTCTGGTGACAAATGCTTTGGAAGCTTCAAAAGAAGCGGAAGAAAAGAAAGTTCATGTTGCTATTTTTTCTATTTCAAAAATTGTTTACTTAGTGATTCATAATACAACAAATGAAATCACTTTTGATATCAAGAAAATATATGAAGAAGGCTATTCGACAAAAGGAGAAAATAGAGGACTAGGATTAAATAATGTAAGAAAAATCTTAGCAAATTATGGAACGATGTTTTTAGAAACAGAATTGCAAGGAAATCGTTTTTTACAAGTTTTGAAGATTGGAGGATATGAACAAGAATGAAGATTTTTTTATTAGAAGACGAGCTCTCTCAACAAATACGGGTAGAAAAACACATTGCAGAAATTGCTAAGGAATTAGAAATTAAAATTGACGTGATTTCTACTGGTAAAATTACGGAATTTGAAAATTATATCCAGCATTCGGATATCCACCAATTATATTTTCTAGATATTCATATCCAAGATAATGAGTACTGTGGGTTAGAAATTGCTCAAAGAATACGAGAAGCAAATCCTTATGCCATTATTGTTTTTATTACTACAAAATCAGAATTCGCTTCAATTACCTATCGTTATAAAGTATCTGCCTTGGATTTTATTGATAAAAATTTGAATGAAGATTTATTTAGATTAAAAATCAAGGAGTGTATTGAGTACCTAACAACTATTCAAATTGGAAATGATGATTTGACAGATTATTTTGAGTATGACTTTAAGGATAAAAAGATAAAAATTCCATTTAAAGATATTCTTTATATTGAAACTGTTGGTTCTGCTTATAAATTAAACTTAGTTGGGAAAAATTTTCAAAAAGAAATTGCAGGAAGTTTATCAGATGTCTTGGAGAAAGATGTGGAGGAGAGATATTTCAGTCCCCATCAATCTTATATCGTGAATAGAAGTATGATCGTTGGAATGGATAAGAAAAGGAAACAGTTGTTGTTGAAAGAAGGGTATTCTTGTCCAATCTCAAGAAGCAATATCAAACGTGTTAAAAAATTAATCGAAGAGCAAAATTTAGAATTTAGTGCTTGACAATTAGTTAAATTTTGATATAATGGGATATGTTCTGTTAATGAATATATGGTCCGTTGGTCAAGGGGTTAAGACACCGCCTTTTCACGGCGGTAACACGGGTTCGAATCCCGTACGGACTATATCTCATTCCGCCATAGCTCAGTTGGTAGTAGCGCATGACTGTTAATCATGATGTCGTAGGTTCGAGTCCTACTGGCGGAGCTAGTATAGCACCCATTTGGGTGTTTTTTTGTTTTGAAAAAAGGCTAGGATAATTGCTATCCTAGCCTTCTATTTATAAGAACGATAGTCATATTCCTTAGCTTTTTCGTCTTTTTATCTGTCTCCATTCGTAGAGGAAAAAGAGAACGATTCCAACGAAAAAGGCAATGAGTCCTTCAACGAAGCCTTGAGGAACAAATGTTAAAGTGACTGTTCCAGATCCTTTTGGAACACGAACTCCCATTAATCCTTTCTGGATGCGATAAATGTGGATAGGTTTCCCATTTTGTTTAGCTGACCAGCCTTTATCATAAGGCAGTGTAAAAATCAGAGTAGTATCTCTATTTGCGTTATAGGCTGCCACCAATTTATTTTTCTTTTTGTGAATAGCAACTTCTTGCTGACGAATGGTGGTAATAGCTTGTATATATTGGTCGAGATTTAGAGCAAAAAATTCTGGTGTATCAAAGGAAACCGTCGAATTTTCTGGGAAACTCATACGAATAGTAACCGTTTCCTCTGTGTCAAAATAGCCAATCGAAAAGAATGGGAAGGCATTATCAATGGTATAGCGTTGGGTCTGTCCATTGTAGTCGATTTCAATATCTTTTCGATCATCATTTAAAAAATGTAAATTTGGAACATTGACATACAGTTGACTATGGGCAGGAACCGTTACTTCATATTGAATACTTGCGTAGGATAGATGACTATCTTCTTCAATTTTTGCAGTTTGCAACGAAGATGTACTATTTTGTGAAGTAGGCGAGAGAATATTTAATTTCTTATAAAATTTATATTTTTTATCTGTGATTTGATGGATGAATCGTGTTTGATTATCCAGTGTCAAATTCGTAAAAGAAGTATTTTTATAAGGTTTTATTGAGAGAAAGGCGATTGGTAAGGCATATTCATTTTCTGAAAGTGAGACTCCATTTTTGGTTGCAATCTCTTTAAATCCAAATTTTTGAACAGGTTGTTGGCTTAAATTATAGCGAACACCAAATAGACTATCCATTAAAATAGAATTGTTTTGGTATCGAAGATTGAGGTTGGTTCCTTCAGATTTAAATCCAAGTTTGTCCAATGTCGAACTAGCATCCGTATTTCGTACAGATGAAAATTGAGAAATTCCATTATAACCATACTTCATGCTATCATTGCCCGTTTGTGGCTGTAGAATCTCAGTCCGATAATTCGAGTCTGTCTTCCCTCTTACTAAGGATTGGATGGCTTTTAAGTCGCGTTCGTAGGATGACCGAGAAGCAAAGACCCATTCATTTGCAATTCCTTCCATTTGATAATAACTATTCACCGATAATTCAAATAAGGAAAAGAAGATAATAGAAAGATAGAAAAGTCTGGGCGGTATTTTTTTTAAGATAAATCCTAAACAGACTAAATAGAAGGCGATTAAAAATTCAAAAGTAACAATGAAATTGACAGCATCTAAAAATTTATAGTGACTGCTGAAAAGGATAGTTGATCCAAATCCTAGAATAAGGAGGAAACTAGCAAGACTAAAACGAATCCAAGTGATCTCCTCCATTCGATTTAGAACTTCTCCTGCCATTAGAATAATCGTCAAAGAAAAGATCCAAGAGTATCGATGAAGAAACATATTTGGCGCGTGCATACCTTGCCAAAGGAGATCTAATATTTGAAAACGAAAACTCAAAATAAGAATGGTCAATAGTATAAAGTGAGAAAGTTTCACGTGAAACTTGATCGACTTTACAAAGAAAAAGGTGATTGCTAGTAGCAGTGGAAATAGCCCTACGTAGATCATTGGAATGGATCCATATTTAGTAGTGTCAAAACTTCCAATGAAATTTTTTGCAAATACGTCAAGATACCAACTTTTTTCTGTAAAGATACTGTCAACCTTTGAAAAATTTTCTCCATGAGTACGTAAATCTAAGAAGGTTGGATATAACATCACAAGACTTGTTATAACTGATAAAAGAGATACAATCACAAAATGGAAGAAACGTTTTCCAATTTCCTTTATGTTCCATGACAGTTGTGTCAAGTACCATAAAATGAGAAAAATAGACATCATAAACCCAAAATAATAATTTTGGATAAACAAGCTGGTTAAGCTGATAAAATAGAGAATCTCTCCCTCATTGTGAATTAATTTTTTGAATCCATAAAGAATCAATGGTGCTAAGATAAAAACATCTAGCCAAGTTTTAATTTCAATTTGACTAATGGCAAAGCTCATCAGAGCAAAGGATGTTGAAAGGGTAAGAACCAGGCTTCTAGGGATTTTAGAAAACATCCCATGTAGACTAATATAAGTACTCAGACCAATTGCACCAAATTTTAGAAGAGTGATGAGATAAACAGCATTCGGCATGGATTGTGCATTAAAGAAGTAGACAAGAGGAGAAAAGAAACTTCCTAGATAATAGCTACTGAGTGCATAGAAATTAATGCCTAATCCGCTTTGAAAACTATAAAATAGGCTATCTGTCCCATGTAAAATATTTCGAAGTGTGGTATCAAAAATGACATACTGATGATAACCATCTCCTAATAATGGGGATGTATCACTGTTCCAGTAGATTCCTTGTGAGAGGTAAATACAGAACATCATGATAGCTGGAATCAGGAAAGAAGATACTATAAAAAGGGATGTTTTTAGCTTTGTTTTATTCATATATTTCTACTGAAAGAGCCTGAAATCATTATTTCAGGGCTCTTTATTTTTATTATTGACTCCAAAGTTCTTTCACTTTTGCTTGAACTTCTTCATTTTCAAGAAACTCATCATAGGTTTCATCAATGCGATCGATCACGCCGTTTTTTGAAAGAACGATAATATGGTTGGCGAGTGTTTGAATGAATTCGTGGTCATGGCTGGCAAAGATAATTGATTCTTTAAAATTCTTCAATCCATCATTCAAACTTGAAATGGACTCCAAATCCAAGTGATTGGTTGGATCATCTAGTACAAGAACGTTTGACTTAAGGAGCATCAATTTAGACAACATGACACGAACTTTTTCTCCTCCTGACAAGACGTTGACAGACTTGTTAACTTCGTCACCTGAAAAGAGCATCCGTCCTAAGAAACCACGAAGGAAAGTGTTGTCATCTTCTTCTTTACTTGCAAATTGACGAAGCCAATCAAGAATACTTTCACCACCAGCAAAATCTCGACTGTTGTCCTTGGGTAGATAAGAACGACTAGTTGTGACTCCCCACTTAACAGTTCCTTCATATTCAATATCATCCATCAATGCACGGATCAAAGCGGTTGTTTGAATATCGTTCTGTCCGATAAGAGCGGTTTTATCACCAGGACGTAAGATAAAGCTGATATTGTCAAGGATGGTTTCTCCATCAATCTTGACAGAAAGATTTTCTACTGTCAAGAGATCGTTACCGATTTCTCGTTCCGCCTTAAAGTTGATAAATGGGTACTTCCGGCTAGATGGAACAATTTCTTCTAACTCAATCTTGTCAAGCATTTTTTTACGAGATGTTGCTTGTTTTGATTTTGAAGCATTGGCTGAGAATCGTGCGACAAACTCTTGCAATTGTTTAATTTTTTCTTCAGCTTTTGCGTTTCTATCTGCTTGTAATTTTGCTGCAAGTTCAGAAGATTCTTTCCAGAAATCATAGTTTCCGACGTAAAGTTTAATTTTTCCAAAGTCAAGATCTGCCATATGGGTGCAGACTTTATTCAAAAAGTGACGGTCATGGGATACAACGATAACCGTATTTTCAAAATCAATCAGAAAATCTTCTAACCAGGTAATGGATTGAATATCGAGACCGTTGGTTGGTTCGTCTAAAAGAAGGACATCTGGTTTACCAAAAAGTGCTTTAGCTAAGAGAACTTTCACTTTATCCCCGTTAGCTAACTCGCTCATCGTTTGATAATGAAGGTCTTCTGAAATATTTAGATTTTGAAGCAATTGAGATGCTTCACTTTCTGCTTCCCATCCACCGAGTTCGGCAAATTCACCTTCAAGTTCAGCTGCACGGACGCCGTCTTCATCAGAAAAATCTTCTTTCATGTAGATAGCATCTTTCTCTTTCATAATGTTGTAGAGCTTTTCATTTCCCATAATGACAACATCGATGACCCGTTCGTCTTCATAGTCAAAGTGATTTTGACGCAAAACGGACAAACGTTCATCAGGACCGAGAGAAATATGACCAGTTGTTGGTTCAATATCTCCAGCTAAAATTTTTAAAAAGGTTGATTTTCCAGCACCATTGGCACCGATAAGACCGTATGTATTTCCTTCTGTAAAGTTGATATTGACATCGTCAAACAATTTTCGATCACTAAAACGTAGTGAGACGTCTGATACTGTAAGCAATGATATTCTCCTCTTTCTATAATGTCTTCATTTTACTAGAAAATAGGGGAAAATTCAACTTTTTTAGTGTCAATTTATTTTTACAATTTTGTAAATTTAGTTGACAAGATAGTAAAGTATTATTTCGTCACAAACATAGAGGGAAGACTAACATTTTCAACTAGAAAGTGCTATAATGATAGGGATAACGATTAAGGAGAAGAGTATGACAAAACCCATCATTTTGACAGGAGATAGACCAACAGGAAAACTTCATATTGGCCACTATGTAGGTTCTTTAAAAAATCGCGTCTTGCTACAAAATAAAGACGAGTATAATATGTTTGTTTTTCTAGCAGACCAGCAAGCTTTGACAGACCATGCAAAAGATCCAAAAACAATTGTAGAATCTATTGGAAATGTTGCTTTAGATTATCTTGCTGCAGGATTGGATCCTGAAAAGGTTACGATTTTCATTCAAAGTCAGATTCCTGAATTGGCAGAATTGACTATGTATTATATGAATCTGGTATCTTTGGCACGACTTGAAAGAAACCCAACTGTAAAAACTGAGATTTCTCAAAAAGGTTTTGGTGAGAGTATTCCAACAGGATTTTTGGTATACCCTATTTCACAAGCAGCTGATATTACAGCATTTAAAGCAAATTTTGTTCCAGTAGGAAATGACCAAAAACCAATGATTGAACAAACTCGTGAGATTGTTCGTTCCTTTAACCATGCTTACAACACAGATGCTTTGGTCGAACCAGAAGGAATTTATCCTGAAAATGAGGGAGCTGGTCGCTTACCTGGTTTAGATGGAAATGCTAAAATGTCTAAATCGTTGAATAATGGAATTTACCTAGCTGATGATGCAGATACTTTAAAGAAAAAAGTGATGAGTATGTATACTGATCCGGATCATATTAAAGTAGAGGATCCAGGAAAAATCGAAGGAAATATGGTATTTCATTACCTAGATGTATTTGGCCGTCCAGAAGATGCAGCTGAAATTGCAGAAATGAAAGAACATTATCAACGTGGTGGACTTGGTGATGTAAAGACCAAACGATATCTTTTAGAAATTTTAGATCGTGAATTAAGACCAATTCGTGAAAGACGCCTTGAGTTTGCAAAGGATATGGGGGAAGTATACTCTATTCTTGAAAAAGGAAGTGAGCGCGCTCGAAATGTAGCAGCTCAGACACTGGATGAAGTAAAATCTGCGATGGGAATTACCTATTTTAAAAAATAAACCGACTTCATTAATAGCGAACATTTCTTTACTGTTCATTGATAATTTACTAATAAATGATTGACAAATTGCGATAGAATGGTATGATATTAACAATAAAAATTCGAGCCTTGCTCAATAAAAAGAAAAGAGGATCCAGCTAATGTCTAATTGGGACACAAAGTTTTTAAAAAAAGGGTTTACATTCGATGATGTGCTTTTGATTCCAGCAGAAAGTCACGTATTGCCTAATGATGCAGATTTAAGTACACAATTAGCAAGTAATTTACGCTTGAACATCCCAATCATTACTGCCGCAATGGATACAGTGACAGAAAGTCAAATGGCAATTGCAATGGCACGTGCTGGTGGACTTGGTGTGATCCATAAAAATATGTCAATTGAGCAACAAGCAGATGAAGTACGCAAAGTAAAACGTTCTGAAAATGGTGTTATTATTGATCCTTTCTATTTGACCCCATCTCATACAATTTTAGAAGCAAATGAGCTCATGGGACGATACCGAATCAGTGGTGTTCCTGTTGTTGAAACACTTGAAAATCGTAAATTAGTTGGTATCTTAACAAACCGAGATTTGCGTTTTATTTCTGATTACAATCAACCCATTTCAAATCATATGACAAGTGAAAACTTGGTAACTGCACCGGTTGGAACCGATTTAGAAACAGCTGAACGTATTCTACAAGAGCACCGTATTGAAAAATTACCATTGGTAGATGAAAATGGTCGTCTTTCTGGCTTGATTACAATCAAGGATATTGAAAAAGTTATTGAGTTTCCAAATGCGGCTAAAGATGAATTTGGTCGTTTGCTTGTGGCTGGTGCCGTAGGGGTTACTTCAGATACTTTTGAACGTGCAGAAGCTCTTTTTGAAGCTGGTGCAGATGCTATTGTCATCGATACTGCTCATGGACATTCTGCAGGTGTTCTTCGTAAGATCGCAGAAATTCGTGCTCACTTCCCAGATCGTACCTTGATTGCAGGAAATATTGCAACAGCTGAAGGTGCGCGTGCATTATTTGATGCAGGGGTAGACGTAGTTAAGGTCGGAATTGGTCCAGGATCAATCTGTACAACTCGTGTTGTTGCAGGGGTTGGTGTCCCTCAAGTTACTGCTATTTATGATGCAGCCGCTGTAGCTCGTGAATATGGGAAAACGATCATTGCTGATGGTGGTATCAAGTATTCAGGAGATATTGTCAAAGCCCTCGCAGCTGGTGGAAATGCGGTTATGCTTGGCTCAATGCTTGCAGGTACAGATGAAGCACCAGGTGAAACAGAAATCTTCCAAGGTCGTAAATTTAAAACATACCGTGGTATGGGATCTATTGCAGCAATGAAGAAAGGTTCTAGCGACCGTTACTTCCAAGGATCTGTCAATGAAGCCAATAAATTGGTTCCTGAAGGAATTGAAGGACGCGTTGCTTATAAAGGTTCTGTAGCAGATATGGTCTTCCAAATGATCGGTGGTATTCGTTCAGGTATGGGTTATGTTGGTGCAGCAACCATTCAAGATTTACATGATCATGCACAATTTGTTGAAATGAGTGGCGCAGGATTGAAAGAAAGTCATCCTCATGATGTGCAAATTACAAACGAAGCTCCTAACTACTCGGCACAATAAGTTTACAAAAATGTAAATATAATTAACAACACCTTGACAATATTGTCAAGGTGTTGTTTTGATATGGCCAGCTTGAACAGTAAAAATTTTCAACTCTTCAGGTAGTTCTTTTAAATGATCGAGAGTTGTCGTTGTAATAAATGTCTGAATATTATTAGAGATGGTTTCAAGTAATTGAAGTTGACGATAATTGTCAAGTTCACTCATGACATCGTCAAGTAATAAAATAGGCTTTTCTCTTGTGATTTCTTCCATCAATTCGATTTCTGCTAATTTTAGAGAAAGAACAACACTTCGATGCTGACCTTGACTGCCAAAGGTAGCATTCATATTATTTATAAAAAATGCCAAGTCATCCCTGTGAGGTCCAATACTTGTTGTTTTCCTAAAAATATCCTTCTGACGATTTTTTTCCAACATATAGAGAAACTGCTCCTCTATATCGTTTACTTCTTCAGAAAAAACAGTTGACTGATATTGAATTGATAGGTTTTCTTTGTTGTTAGAAAGTCGAGTGTGTTTTTCTTTTGCTTTAGCTTCTAATTTTTTTATAAAATCAAGTCGATGATGGATGACGCGACTTCCAAAACTAGCTAGTTGAGAATCTAACACCTCCAAAAATGTAGCATCAATTTTTTCTGAATTTTTTAGGTAACTATTTCTTTGTTTGAGAACATGGTTGTATTGAGATAAGTCGGATAAGTAGATAGGTTTCATCTGACCTAATTCAATGTCAATAAACTTTCGACGTCCTGCAGGTGACCCTTTGATCAGTTGCAAATCTTCGGGTGCGAAAAGGACAACATTCATATGGCCAATATAGTTCGATAATTTGGCTTGTTTTAAATGATTTACTTTAGTTATCCGACCTTTTGGTGTCAAGGAAATTTCTAATGGAAGTGGGCCAGTTTCCCTTTGTAATTGACCAGAAACTTTAAAATCAGTGGATTCAAAATAGATAAGATCTCTATCATTTCGTGTTCGATGACTTCTAGTTAAAGCCAGAAAATAAATGGATTCGAGAATATTGGTCTTCCCTTGAGCATTTTGACCTAAGAAAATATTTAATCCAGGATGAAACTCGACTTCAAGTTCTTGATAATTACGAAAATGTTGAATGGATAACTGTTTTAACCACATTACGAGATACCAGGAAAGCGAATCGCTTTTTCCTTTTTGTTAATCTTTGTCGGTTGTTTCTTTTGTTGTTGATTGAGCTGCTTGACAAGTTTAGCAACACGTTCTTTTTCTTCCCTCTCTTTGAGATGCTCTTCTATCTCCTCTTTGGAAGGCTCAAGAATGGTGATAGTCATGTTCAGTTCAGGGATGTCAATTTGATCATTGACACGAAGTTTACGGCCTCTCCGTTGTTCTAATTCACCATTAACAAAGACTTCTTTTTCTTGAAGAAAGGCTTTGATTGCACCACCGCTCTGTATAATACCAAGTTCTTTTAAGATAGCTTGCAATGTAATAAAGTCATCAAATAATTTGTAATTCATAGTTCACCTCTTTGCGTGTTATTATACCATATTTTTAGTTTATCTAGGGTAGAGAATGTTGAGTGATTTGAGAAGCTTTTTCACAGTTTGAATTAGGATTTTAGTGTGATTTCGTGTTATAATGAAAGTTACTATTGAGTAGAACGAGGATGAAAATGGAATTAGTAAAGGGCGTGAATCTTCACTTTCTTCAATCAAAAAAATTTAAAACCAATAAAATTAAGGTCCGTTTTTCATCGCCATTAGATGAAAATACCGTGGCTGCGCGTGTTTTAGTAGCCTGTATGATGGAAACTGCAAATCAAAAATATCCAACTTCACAATTATTCCGTGAAAAATTAGCGAGTCTATACGGAGTAGAATTGTCAACCTCAGTCTCTAAGAGGGGGCGTGTTCATTATGTTGATTTGAATATTTCCTTTGTGCGCGATGATTTTTTGAGCAAAAAAAATGTTCTTACTGATGAGGTTTTGGACATTATAGAAATCATCTTCTTTTCACCTTTGGTAGTAGCAGATTACTTTGACAGTGATACATTTGAGGTTGAAAAGAAAAATACGATTTCCGATTTGGAGTCGGAAATTGAAGAGCCGTATTATTATGCCCATGGGCAATTGAATCAACTATTTTTTGAAGACGAAACAATCGGGATGTCAAGATTGGGAAAAGTTGATTTAGTGAGACAAGAGACAGCTCAAACTTCTCTTTCACAGTTTCATCAGATGCTTCATTTCGATAACATTGACTTCTTTTTCATAGGCGATTTTAATGAAGTCGCTATTGTTGATCGAGTGAATAGTTTTGAATTCAAGCCACGTGATAACCATTTATCTGTCAACTATCAACAACCTTTTACAAATGTCGTTAGAGAAAAGTTAGAGCAAAAACAAAATCAACAATCTATTTTAGAATTAGGTTACCATTTCTCTACCCAGTATGGAGACTCTCTCCATATTCCACTTGTTGTATTGAATGGGATGCTGGGAGCATTCTCACATTCAAGACTTTTTCAAACAATTCGTGAGAAAGAAGGTCTCGCTTACACCATCTCTAGCCATTTTGATATTTTCACAGGCTTTATGAGAGTTTTTGCAGGTATCGATAAGGAATCTCGTACTAAAGTAATGACCTTGATTATGCGACAGTTGAATGATTTAAAACGAGGTAAGTTTACAGATTCAGAGCTTCGATTGACAAAAGAAATGTTGGTGAATACGACCTTATTAGCACAGGATCGACAAAATACCTTGATTGAAAGGGAATATCTGAAAACGATCCTAGGAACGAAGGTACTTTCCTTAGAAGAATGGTTAGAATCTATCAATAAGGTTAGTAGAGAGGAAATTATTGAAACGGCAAAAACAATTAATTTACAGTCTGTTTATTTTATGGAAGGAAAGTAGTGTAAAGATTGAAAATTAAAGAAAAATATTATGAATCAGTTGGTGAGCAGGTTTACTTTACACGCTTGTCAAACGGGTTGACCATTCATTTAGTTCCAAAAGAAGATTATTATGAAACTTATGGAATGATCACAACTAAGTTTGGTTCAGTGGACACACGAATTCTAGTGAATGGGGATGAAAGAAAATATCCTGCAGGAATTGCTCATTTTCTCGAACATAAAGTGTTCGAAGATGAAAAAGGCCAAGATTATCTAAAAAAATTCGTTCATTTAGGATCGGAAAGCAATGCCTTTACAAGCTTTACAAAGACAAGTTATCTTTTCTCGACAACTTCAAAAGTCCCTGAAAATATTCAATTGTTATTGGAGATGGTTTCAAAAGCTTCCTTTACAGAAAAATCTGTATCTAAGGAAAGAGAAATCATTCAACAAGAGATTGGAATGTATCAAGATAGTCCAGACTATCGATTATTTTTTGGTGCTTTAGAAAATTTATATCCTGAGACACCGTTAGCAGACGATATTGCTGGGACGAGGGAATCTATTTCTAACATTACAATAGATAATCTCCGTGAAAACTTTGACCTATTCTATCATCCCTCTCAAATGCACTTATTAGTGATCGGAAATTTTGATGTTGATGAAGTATTGCAAGTAGTGAAGGAATATGATCTGACTCCACCTCATCCTTCTATTGAGTTAGAACGTTTTCCTGTAGAAAAAAATGAAGTGAAATTGAATCAATCCTGTAGAATGGAAGTTGCTACTCCTAAGTTGGCAATTGGAATTCGAGGAAATGATATCATTAAGGAAGAGGAAAAATTTCGCTATAAATTAATGTTAAAATTACTATTTTCGATGATGTTTGGTTGGACCTCACAACGGTTTCAAAATTTATATGAAGCTGGGAAAATTGACAACTCATTGACACTTGAGGTGGAGGTTGAAGAATTGTTTCATTTCGTCGTCTTGACAATGGATACTCAAGAACCGGTCTCCTTATCTCATCAATTTAGATCAGCTATTAAACAATTTGATAAGGATCCGGATGTGAATCAGGAACATTTAGATACGATTAAAAGCGAAATGTTTGGTGATTTCTTACAAGGTTTAAATTCGCTTGAGTATAGTGCAACTCAGTTTGAATATTTTTCAGACGGTAGCACTTCTTATGATCTTCCAAAGATTTTACAAGGTATTAGTTTACAAGATATCATCAAATTAGGTCGTCAGTTCATCGACCAGGCTGAAATGGTTGACTATATGATTTTTCAAAAGTAGTAAACAATGTATCAAGAAGGGAAAACATGAAGAAGAGATCGATTGGTCAAGTGTTAAGATTGTCAAGAGTAAATTTACACTTAAGTTTACAGGATGTTTCAAATAAGACAGCCATCGAAATTCCTTATATAGAAGCGTTGGAAAACGATGAGTTTGATCTACTACCGAGTCCCTTTTACGCCCAGATCTATCTTAAAAAGTTATCATGGGCTTTGGGATTAGATGAGTCCATCCTATTGACAGCTTTTCATGAAGGAAAAGAATTGTTATTTGATGAAGAAATACTTGTAAATGATGAAGAGCTTCATTCAAGAAAATTAAGGCAGAAAACAAGCTGGTTACCAATCCTGTATTATCTGCTAGTTAGCTTTGCTATTCTTAGTTTTGTGATTTATATCGTATATTTTTATAAGTTTACAGCATGAGTAAAATAGCTGTAAAGATAGTTTATTTTTGGAGGAAATATGAAAAAAGAAAATATTCCTAATGCATTGACATTAATTCGAGTTGTAATGATTCCTATTTTTATTGCCATTTTAAGTTTAACTCACTCTTATCTAGGACATATTATAGCAGCAGTTATTTTTGCAATTGCAAGTATTACAGATTATTTAGATGGCTTCCTTGCACGAAAATGGAATGTAGTTAGTAATTTTGGGAAATTTGCCGATCCAATGGCAGATAAATTATTGGTCATGTCAGCCTTTATCATGATGATTGAATTAAAGATGGTTCCTGCTTGGATTGCAGCCGTTATCATTTGTCGTGAGTTAGCTGTCACCGGTTTGCGTCTTCTACTTGTTGAGACGGGTGGTACAGTTCTTGCTGCAGCCATGCCTGGTAAAATTAAGACCTTTAGCCAAATGTTTGCTATTATCTTTTTGCTTTGTCATTGGACCCTTCCTGGGCAAGTGTTACTTTATATCGCATTGATTTTCACAATTTATTCTGGTTACGACTACTTTAAAGGAAGTAGCTATCTCTTTAAAGACACATTTAAATAAATGAAACATATTATAGAGCTAAAAAATGTATCCTTTCGATACGATAAAACAATAGAAGAGTATCAAATTGACACTGTTTCGTTTCACGTGAAACAAGGGGAGTGGCTTTCAATTGTTGGGCACAATGGTAGTGGGAAATCTACCGTTGTACGCTTGATGGATGGTCTTTTAGAACCTGAGTCTGGTGAGATTTATATTGATGGGCAACAGTTGACTCGTGAAACTATATGGGAAATCCGCAGTAAAATTGGGATTGTATTTCAGAATCCGGACAATCAATTTGTCGGTGCAACAGTGGAAGATGATGTCGCCTTTGGCTTGGAAAATCAAGGAATTCCACGGGAAGAAATGATTCAACGTGTAGAGAAGGCTATTGACCAAGTAGGCATGCTAGAGTTTAAAGATCGGGAACCTTCTCGATTGTCGGGTGGTCAAAAACAACGAGTAGCCATAGCGGGTATTATTGCCTTGCGACCAACTATTATTATCCTTGATGAAGCAACTAGTATGTTAGATCCAGAAGGCCGAGAGGATCTAATGGCAGTAATGCGGGAACTCCAGAAAAAGTTTCAATTAACGATTATCTCCATTACTCATGATTTAACTGAAATCGCCCTAAGTGATCGAACCCTAGTGTTTCAAAAAGGAACATTAGAGTCTTCCATGACGCCGAGGGAATTGTTTTCAAGAAATGATCTGCACGAGATTGGACTGGATAAGCCGTTTAGTAAGCAAGTCCAAGAATCTCTGAGCTCGCATTTCCCGCTAAAACATGATTATTTAACAGAAAGTGAGTTATTAGACCAACTATGGGAATTTCTTTAAAGAATGTCTATTATACTTATCAAGAGGGAAGTCCTTTTGAAGGACGAGCGCTTTCTGACGTCACTTTGGAAATACAGGATGGCTCTTATACTGCCATCATTGGACATACTGGTAGTGGCAAGTCCACTTTGTTACAATTACTAAATGGTTTACTTCGTCCGACTGAAGGAATGATTCAATTCGATGATTTTGTTTTAGATAATCATTCTGAGCCAAAAGAAATGAAGTACTTGAGAAAAAAAGTTGGCTTAGTTTTTCAATTTCCAGAGAGTCAGTTATTTGCAGAAACCGTTCTAGCTGATGTAGCCTTTGGACCACAGAATTTTGGGGTACCTAAGAACAAAGCGGAGGAAATAGCCAAAGAAAAATTAGCGATCGTTGGTTTAGAAGAATCTATCTATGATAAAAGTCCATTTGAATTATCTGGTGGACAAATGAGGCGGGTTGCGATCGCGGGTATTTTAGCCATAGAGCCAGAGATTTTAGTATTGGACGAGCCAACAGCAGGCCTAGATCCTGCTGGGAGAAAGGAATTGATGGCGCTGTTTGAGAGGTTGCATAAAAATGGGATGACTCTTGTTTTGGTGACTCATACGATGGATGATGTAGCAAACTTTGCTGATACTGTATTTGCTTTGGAAGCGGGAAAACTTGTCCTAAACGGATCCCCAAGGGAAGTGTTTCAACAGGTTGATTATTTACAAAAACTTCAATTAGGAGTCCCACAAATTACGAATTTTGCTCTTCAATTGAAAAAAAGGGGGCTTCCTCTAGACAGACTACCAATCAAAATTGAGGAACTAAAGGAGCTGTTACTTCATGAATAATATGATTTTAGGACGGTATATCCCTGGAAATTCCATCATTCATCAACTGGATCCTCGTGGGAAGTTGCTCTCAATGTTTTTGTTCATTTTTCTTCTTTTTTGGGCCAATAACTTGCAGACCAATATTCTGCTCTTTGGTTTCATCTTTGTTTTAATGTATTTAACGAGGATTTCGGTTAATTTTTATGTCAAAGGCTTAAAATCAATGATTTTTATCATTGCTTTTACAACTGTTTTCCAATTATTTGCTACCTCTCAAGGAACATTGTTGTATCAATGGTGGTTTTTTAAATTAACAGATCAAGGATTGGCGCAGGCTGCCATCATATTTTGTAGATTTATTTTAATCATTTTTTATTCGACAATTTTAACAGTGACAACGACACCATTAAGTTTAGCAGATGCTGTTGAAAAGATCCTCACACCACTAAAAATTATTAAGGTTCCGGCTCATGAGATTGGGCTAATGCTATCTATGAGTTTGCGCTTTGTTCCAACTTTAGTGGATGATACGAATCGAATCATGAATGCGCAAAGGGCGCGTGGTGTTGATTTTGGAGAGGGAAATTTATTAAAAAGAATTCGTTCCTTTATTCCGATCCTTATTCCTTTATTTGCCTCTAGCTTTAAACGTGCAGATGCACTAGCGATTGCAATGGAAGCGAGAGGGTACAAAGGGGGTGAAGGACGAACACGTTATCGGAGTCTACAGTGGGGAGTGAAAGATACCCTAGCATTGTTTATTATTCTGTGCCTCATGGGGTTGATTTTTTATCTAAAAAATGGATAAAGCTAGTTGTATTGGTTCAAAAATAAGGAAAAAGCGCTATACAAAGCGCTTTTTACATTAAATTCACATATTCTTGTAACATTTGTAATATATTCTACAATAAACTGTAACATTTTGTGTGTATGATAGAATTATGTTCGAAAGGAGAATAGAATTCATGAACAGTAAAAAGTTCCAATGGACAGTCACTTCCCTACTTTCAGCAGCATCGCTTTTCATTTCTGGTATTGCTACAGTGAATGCTGAAACTTACGAAGTGAAGTCTGGAGATACTCTATCAAAAATTGCACTAGAAAATAACACTTCAGTAGAAAATATTATTGCATCTAACAATTTGACCAATGAAGATTTGATCTATGCAGGACAAATTATTGAGTTAGGTGAGCGTTCAAAATCTATGATTGATAAAGTTGCTCCACAAGAGCAAGCGAAACCTGCTGAAAGTGCACCTGCAGCAGCACAAACTGCTCAAAAACAAACAACTTATGCAGCAAATGCTGCAGTGACTTCTGCACAATCAACAAATGGTGGAATTGTTCTATCAAATGGAAATACTGCTGGGGAACAAGGTTCTTATGCAGCTGCTCGTATGGCTGAAATGACTGGTGTACCTGCTTCTACTTGGGAAGCAATTATTGCCCGTGAATCAAATGGTCAAGTAAATGCAGCAAATGCTTCTGGTGCAAGTGGTTTATTCCAAACAATGCCAGGTTGGGGTTCAACTGCAACAGTTGATGATCAAATCCAGGCAGCATATAATGCATACAGCTCTCAAGGTTTGTCAGCTTGGGGTTATTAAAAAATAGGTTTACAATTTGTAAACCTATTTTTTTAATGTCTCTAGGATTTCAAGTGGAGAATGACAAATAAAATCTGGTGAGTAAAGAAGTAGCTCTTCAAGATCTCCAAATCCCCAAGAGACTGCCATAGTTTTTATTCCAATTGTTTGACCTCCAATGAGGTCAAATTTTGTATCTCCAATAATGACTGTTTCTTCTTTTGGAAGATCATTGATTGACAAGGCGTATCGAATGACATCGGCTTTGTGGATACGATCTGAATTGGATCCATAAATTCCTTTAAAGTATTTAGCGATACCTAAATCTTGACACATCTGTAAAGCAACCGGTTCATGTTTTGAAGTGGTTACATAAAGAGGAATGTTTTCGTCTTGTAATGCTTTCAAAACTTCTACGATCTGAGGAAATAGAGTTGATTTGTATTGACCTTTTTCATGGTAATACTGACGATAAATAGTTACAGCTTGATCTACCAAAGCTTCAGGAAGAGTAGCTTCAAAACTAGAAATCAAAGGTGGTCCCATAAAACTTCGGATGGTTTTAAGATCGGGTTGAGGAACCTTCAAGGTATCGAATGTATGTTGAAAGCTCTCTGTAATTCCCTTGGAACTGTCAACTAATGTTCCGTCTAAGTCAAAAAATAAGGCTTGCATGTTATTCTCCAAATATCTCTTTTTGTAATCTTCGACCGGTTGGTGTTGCTGCCAATCCTCCTTCAGCTGTTTCTCTAAAGGCAGTTGGAAGACTGGAACCAACTTGGTACATGGCGTCAATAACTTCATCAACAGGTATTTTTGATTCAATTCCTGCTAAGGCCATATCAGCAGCAATGAAGGCATAGCTGGCTCCCATTGCGTTTCGTTTGACACATGGGACTTCCACAAGCCCTGCTACTGGATCACAAATGAGCCCAAGCATGTTTTTGATGACAAAACAGACCGCTTGACTCGCTTGATAAGGAGTTCCCCCAGCAGCTAGTGTTAATGCAGCCGCGCTCATAGCTGAAGCAGAACCGACTTCTGCCTGACAACCACCTTCTGCACCTGAAATAGAAGCATTATTGGCGATCACTAACCCAAAAGCCCCAGCTGTTAGTAGAAAATCTAATTGTTGTTGACGATTTAACCCTAATTTTTGAGTTGCCGCAGTGAGAACTGCAGGAAGACAGCCAGCAGATCCTGCAGTGGGTGTTGCACAGACCAGCCCCATTTTAGCATTGTGTTCGTTGACAGCGATAGCATTCTTCGCCGCGGTTAAGACGGTCAAGTCAGATAAAGTTTTTCCTGATTTGATATAACGATCTAATTTTGTCGCATCTCCACCAGTTAATCCACTACGAGAGTGATTTTCATTTAACCCTAACCTTACAGAATCAATCATCACTTCTAAATTCCGGGTCATTAATTGGAGGACTTCTTCGCGTTCACGACCAGTTAGTTCAAATTCAGTTGCAATCATTAACTCTGCGACGTTTCCTTCGTATTGCGTGCTTGCTTGTTCTACGAGGTCTACAATTGAATAAAACATACGAACTCCTTATTTGAAAAAGTTGACATTATGAAGATGAGGAATTTGACGGATATCTTCGATAGCTGATTCACAACTCCTTGAGTCAACTTCTATAATCATAATCGCTTTTTCTCCAGCTTTTTCCCGCGTCACATTCATTTGTGCAATGTTAATATCATAGCGAGAAAGGGCTTCTGTCACATGAGCAATCATCCCAGGGACGTCTTGATGTACAATGATAATGGTTGGAGTATTCATATTTAGCGAGATGGCAAAGCCATTTAACTCAGTAACCTGTATATTCCCACCACCAATGGAGATTCCAGTGACAGAAATCGTTTTATGGTCATTTTTTACAGTAATGGTTGTTGTATTGGGGTGAGGAGCATTGCTCTCTTTTTGAATAGACCAAACAATCCGAATACCTCGTTCATGTGCAATTTTTAGACTATCTGGAATTCTAGGATCATCTGTGTCCATTCCTAAGATACCAGCTACTAAGGCTAAATCTGTTCCATGACCACGATAGGTTTTTGCAAAGGAATTAAATAATTGGAACTCAACCTCTTTTGGCTCCTCTCCAAATATAGAAGAAACAATTTTACCAATTCGAACAGCACCTGCAGTGTGACTACTGGATGGGCCAATCATCACAGGTCCAATAATATCAAAAACTGATTGGAATTTTAAAGAGTTCATGCTCTGCTCCTTTGTGATCACTTTACTTCATTATATCAGATATGGCTGATGATTTCTTCTATTTTTCCCGAAATATCTGAGAAATCTTAAGCAAGACTTAAAACATTTATATTATATCTAAACTTTAGTATTTCTAACATCTATATGAAATATTTGACATATAATTTCAATAAATATGAAATATTTCTTGTGTAGTATAGAGGTATACCAATAAAGGAGTACATAATAATGAATAAAAAACAAATGATAAAACGTATGATTGGACTTAGTTTACTTGCAGGACTTTTCTTTCCAATTGCAGCGAATGCAGATACTTATACTGTAAAATCAGGTGATACTTTATCTGCTATTGCTAAAGAGAAGAACACAACGGTTGATGCAATTGCTAAGAAAAATAAGATTAGTAACGTGAACCTCATCTCAGTTGGTCAAGTTCTTGAGATTGAAGGTGCAAATATAACGAAAAAGACTGAGGAGCAAGCTACTACAAGTAAAACTGATGCTACACAAGCAACAACGACTGTCTCTGCTTCAGATGGCTTGAGTGCAGAAGATGCAGCTGCTAAGGAATGGATTGCCCAAAAAGAATCAAGTGGCAGTTATACAGCACAAAATGGCCAATATTATGGTCGTTACCAATTAACTCTCACATATTTGAATGGTGATTTATCACCTGCAAACCAAGAAAAAGTGGCCAATCAATACGTTGTCAACCGTTATGGATCATGGTCAGCAGCTAAAAATTTCTGGTTAGCAAATGGCTGGTATTAAATTCGTTTAAAAAGAGTTCTTGAATAGGACTCTTTTTAAATTTACAGCTCTGTAAACGTATCATTAATTAGCGAGGACTAGGGCGGTCAAATGCTTGTTTTCTTCTATAAAGCGTGTTAAAATGGTAACTGCTCAAAACGACCTTCAATCGTTGAAGCAAACCACGACCTTCAATCGTGAGTAACGAAAAGATGGGAGAAACCTATGAGTGATAACTCGAAAACACGTGTTGTTGTTGGTATGAGTGGCGGTGTCGATTCATCTGTAACGGCTTTGTTGTTAAAGCAACAGGGTTACGATGTCATCGGCATCTTCATGAAAAACTGGGACGACACAGACGAAAATGGTGTCTGTACAGCTACAGAGGATTACAAAGATGTAGCAGCAGTTGCAGACCAGATTGGCATTCCTTACTATTCTGTCAACTTTGAGAAAGAATATTGGGATCGTGTATTTGAGTATTTCTTAGCAGAGTACCGTGCAGGCCGTACCCCTAATCCAGATGTTATGTGTAATAAGGAAATCAAATTTAAGGCTTTCTTAGATTATGCGATGACATTGGGAGCGGATTATGTAGCTACAGGACATTATGCTCAAGTTGTTCGCGATGAAGACGGCATTGTTCATATGTTGCGTGGTGCAGATAACAATAAAGATCAAACCTACTTCCTTAGTCAACTTTCGCAAGAGCAGTTGCAGAAAACGATGTTTCCTTTAGGACATCTACAAAAGCCAGAAGTTCGTGAGATTGCTGAACGTGCAGGTCTTGCAACAGCCAAGAAAAAAGATTCAACAGGAATATGTTTTATTGGTGAGAAAAACTTTAAAGAGTTTCTTAGTCAATACTTACCAGCTCAAAAAGGTCGTATGATGACTGTCGATGGTCGTGATATGGGTGAACACAACGGACTCATGTATTATACCATTGGTCAACGTGGTGGTATGGGTATTGGTGGCCAAAAAGGTGGAGATAATGCTCCATGGTTTGTAGTTGGTAAAGACCTCAGTCAAAATATTCTTTATGTTGGTCAAGGCTTCTATCATGAAGCATTGATGTCAACAAGTTTACAGGCTAGTCAAGTTCACTTTACACGAGAGATGCCAGAAGAGTTTACGTTAGAATGTACAGCTAAGTTCCGCTATCGTCAACCTGATAGCAAAGTTACTGTAAAGGTTAAAGGTGATAAAGCAGAGGTTATTTTTGCTGAACCTCAGCGTGCTATTACACCTGGTCAAGCCGTTGTTTTCTATGATGGTCAGGAATGTTTGGGCGGCGGTATTATTGACCAATCGTATAAAGACGGAAAAGTTTGTCAGTATGTCTAACTGGAGTTAAGTAAAAACGATGAGTTCTCAATTTTTTTATGCATTTATGGCATTTTTCGCTATAATGAACCCAATTTCAAATCTTCCTGCTTACATGGCTTTAGTAGCAGATGATAGTCAAAAAATTTCACGAAAAATTGCTTTTAGGAGTCTTTTGATTGCCTTTGTTATTGTAACTGTTTTTATCTTTTCAGGAGATTTCATTTTTAAAGTATTTGGAATTACAATTGTTTCTTTCAGAATTGCTGGTGGAATATTAGTGGCCGTTATCGGTTATCATATGATTAATGGTAATCATTCACCCAGCTATAAAGGAATGGAGCAGCAAGCAGTAAATTCAGATCCAATGTCTATTGCTATTTCTCCTCTTGCAATGCCACTTTTTGCGGGACCAGGTACAATTACAACTGCTTTAAGTTTGGCTAATGGAGGTTTGCAGAATCAACTGATAACCGTAGTTGCTTTTGCTCTACTATGTGTCATCACTTATCTCCTGTTAAGAAGTGCAAAACAAATTGCAGGCTTCTTGGGAGAAAATTTGATGAAAATTATAACGAAAATGATGGGACTTTTACTATTCTCGATAGGAATACAGATGATTATCGTCAGTGTGCAGACCTTGCTCAAACAGTGATTTGCATTGACAAAACGATTTGATTTGATAAAATAACTTTAACAATAGTCATGATGGTCAAAGCTCATGGATGTTGTAGGCTTTTTTGTCCTGCACTTCTCAGAGTTTTGACTATTTTTGTGTGATTTCGAAAGGAAGTAAAATGAGGCAACAGGATTTTCGGACGAAAATAGGTTCTACTGTTTTTGGTGTGAGAGCGACTGCTTTGATTGTAAAAGATAATCGCTTGTTCGTCATAGAAGATGAGGACGGCTGTTATACAATCGGAGGTGCTATTCAAGTCAATGAAACTACAGAAGATGCTGTAGTTCGGGAAGTCAAAGAGGAACTTGGTGTTACATCTAAAGCAGGTCCACTAGCTTTCGTGGTTGAAAATCACTTTGAACAAGCTGGAATCCACTACCATAACATTGAATTTCATTATTTTGTGGACTTGCTGGAAGATGCACCTTTGGTCATGCAGGAAGATACAAAGCAATTACCTTGTCGTTGGATTGCTTTAGATGATTTACATACTGTTGACCTGAAACCGGCTTTTTTAAAATCAGCCCTACCAGACTGGGACGGAAAATTACGACACATCCATCTTGATAAATAGGAGAAATAGAATGAATTATAACTTTATAGAAGAATACGATATCATTGTAATCGGTGCGGGGCATGCGGGAGTAGAAGCCTCTCTAGCTGCTAGCCGTATGGGTTGTAAGGTCTTACTTGCGACTATTAACATTGAAATGCTGGCTTTTATGCCTTGTAATCCCTCTATTGGTGGTTCTGCTAAGGGAATTGTCGTGCGTGAAGTCGATGCCCTCGGTGGAGAAATGGCGAAGAATATCGACAAGACCTACATCCAAATGAAAATGCTCAATACTGGTAAAGGTCCTGCGGTTCGTGCACTTCGGGCTCAAGCAGACAAAGAACTTTACTCAAAAGAAATGCGGAAAACGGTTGAAAACCAAGAAAATTTAACTCTTCGCCAAACTATGATTGATGAGATTTTGGTGGAGAATGGTAAGGTTGTTGGTGTAAGGACTGCGACTCACCAAGAGTATGGGGCAAAGGCTGTTATTGTCACTACTGGGACAGCTTTACGCGGAGAAATTATCATTGGAGATCTCAAGTATTCATCAGGACCTAATCATAGTCTAGCTTCTATCAATTTGGCCGACAATCTCAAACAGCTAGGATTAGAAATTGGACGTTTCAAAACAGGGACGCCACCTCGTGTAAAGGCATCGTCAATTAACTATGACGAAACGGAAATTCAACCTGGAGATGAAGCTCCAAATCATTTTTCTTATACATCGCGTGATGAAGATTATGTAAAGGATCAGGTTCCTTGTTGGTTGACTTACACGAATGGGCATAGCCATGAAATTATCCAGAATAATTTACACCGGGCACCTATGTTTACAGGGGTTGTAAAGGGAGTGGGTCCTCGCTATTGTCCGTCCATTGAGGATAAAATTGTCCGTTTTGCTGACAAAGAGCGTCATCAACTATTCTTAGAACCTGAGGGACGAAATACAGAAGAAGTCTATGTTCAAGGGCTGTCAACGAGTTTACCAGAGGATGTTCAACGGGATCTCGTCCATTCTATTAAGGGACTTGAGAAGGCAGAAATGATGCGAACGGGTTATGCGATTGAGTATGATATGGTTTTGCCTCATCAATTACGCGCAACTTTGGAAACCAAGAAAATTTCAGGTCTCTTTACAGCTGGTCAAACCAATGGAACATCAGGCTATGAGGAGGCCGCTGGTCAAGGAATTATTGCAGGGATCAATGCGGCTCTAAAAATCCAAGGAAAACCGGAACTCATTTTGAAACGCAGTGATGGTTATATTGGGGTCATGATCGATGATTTGGTAACAAAGGGAACGATCGAACCGTATCGTTTGTTAACAAGCCGTGCAGAATACCGTCTGATTTTGCGTCATGACAATGCAGATATGCGCTTGACAGAAATGGGACGAGCAATTGGATTGGTAGATGATGAACGTTGGCAACGTTTCGAAACCAAGAAGTATCAGTTTGAAAACGAGATGAAGCGTTTGGATAGCATTAAGTTAAAGCCTGTAAAGGAAACCAATGAGAAGGTTGCTGCAATGGGCTTTAAACCATTGACAGATGCTGTCACTGCTAAAGAATTCTTGCGACGACCAGAAGTCTCTTACCAAGATGTGGTAGAATTTATCGGTCCTGCAGCTGAAGAACTGGATGATAAAATCATTGAATTGATTGAAACTGAAATTAAATACGAAGGCTATATTTCAAAAGCAATGGACCAAGTCGAAAAAATGAAGCGTATGGAAGAAAAACGAATTCCTGCGAATATTGACTGGGATGATATTGACTCCATCGCAACCGAAGCGCGTCAAAAATTTAAATTAATTAATCCAGAAACGATTGGTCAAGCAAGTCGTATCTCAGGTGTCAATCCAGCGGATATCTCTATTTTAATGGTTTACTTGGAAGGTAAATCTCGGAGTATCTCCAAAAACAAAGCAAACCACTAATAAAATGGGGCTGAGATGATGTTTCAGCCTCAATTTTATGGATTGAAATTTGTTGTTACTGTTTACATAGTTGTAAACGTTGTTTACAAAGTAGTGAAGCGGAGGAAGAGCTTTTTACTGGTCGATCTTCTCTGTAATATAGAGAGAAACCTCGCTTTTTACCTCTATTTATGGTATAATTCCGAGAAGAGGTTTATGATGAAAAAATTTCGTTTATCGTTCATCCATTATGTGTTAATTGGTTTTATTTCATTTGCAATTTTAGCAATTTTTTTAAGAATCTTTGGCAAAGGCTATGTAACTCTCATTGCAATTTTTTTAGTCTTAGCTGGATTGATTGCTTTATTTGAATACCAGTTACAAATTTCAGAGTTAGATGAATTAGAACAAATACAATATGTTAACCATCAGGCAGAAAGCGGATTAGCATCCCTCCTTGATAAAATGCCTGTTGGAGTTATCAAAATTAATGAAGAGTCAAATGAAGTAGAGTGGTTCAACCCTTATGCTGAATTGATTTTTTCAACAGATGATGGGGACTTTGATGTTGAATCATTGAAAAAGTTACTCAATACTTTGTTTGAGGATAAAGGACATTATGTCACTGTAGCCGATAAGAAATATTCTGTTTACTTTGATCAGACGTCTAGTGTTGTTTACTTTTTTGATGTTTCAAGTGAGTATGAAGCAACTGTGGGATTGGTGACAACTCGTCCCGTTATCGGTATTATTTCTGTTGATAACTATGATGATCTAGAAGATGTCATTTCAGACTCTGATATTAGCAATATCAATAGTTTTATTGCCAACTTTGTAGAAGAGTTTACAGCTCATTACCATATGTTTTACAGACGTGTGGGGATGGATCGTTTCTATTTGTTTACAGACTACACGGTCTTAGAACACTTGATGGAATCAAAATTTTCAGTCATCGATCAATTCCGTGAAGAAGCCAAAAATCGTGAGCTACCTATTACCTTAAGTATGGGATTCTCGTACGGTGACGGGGAGCATGATGAGATTGGTAAAGTGGCTCTCTTGAACCTAAACCTTGCGGAAGTTCGTGGTGGGGATCAAGCAGTTGTCAAGGAAAATGATGAACAGAAAAACCCTATTTTCTTTGGTGGGGGAACAGCTTCAGCTGTGAAGCGGACTCGGACTCGCACACGCGCTATGATGACAGCTATTTCGGATAAGATTAAATCCGTTGATCAAGTTTTCATTATTGGGCATAGAAACTTGGATATGGACGCTTTAGGAGCGTCTGTGGGAATGCAGTTTTTCTCTAGCAATATTTTGGCTTCCTCTTATGTGGTCTATGACCCGCATGCAATGGCTAGTGATATTTCAAGAGCAATTGCGAAACTAGAAGAAGAGCAGGTGACGAAAATCCTTCCCCTAGAGGAAGCCATGCACATGGTGACGGATCGCTCTTTGTTAATTATGGTTGACCATTCTAAGACAGCCTTGACTCTTTCAAAACAGTTTTATCAGGAATTTCAACAGATTATTGTCATTGACCATCACCGTCGGGATGATGATTTCCCTGAAAATGTTCTGATCACCTATATTGAAAGTGGAGCAAGTAGTGCGAGCGAATTGGTTAGTGAACTGATTCAGTTCCAGAAGTCGAAGAAAAATCGGTTAACGAAGATTCAAGCTAGTGTCTTGATGGCTGGGATTATGCTGGATACTAAGAACTTCTCCGCACGGGTTACGAGTCGGACCTTTGATGTGGCGAGTTACCTTCGTTCAAGAGGTAGTGATAGTGTAACCATCCAGGAGATCTCTGCGATTCAGTTTGATGAGTACCGCGAAGTGAACGAACTGATCTTGACTGGTGAAAAGATTTTGCCACATATCATCGTAGCTTGTGCCAATACGACTAAAGCCTATGATTCAGTAACTATTAGTAAAGCAGCTGATAGTATGCTGGCCATGTCTGAGGTGGAAGCAACCTTTGTCATTGCTTGTAATCAAAGTGGGACTGTCTCGATTTCTGCACGAAGTCGAAGCAAAGTCAATGTACAGCGTATCATGGAACAGCTTGGCGGAGGAGGTCATTTCAACTCGGCAGCCTCTCAAATTGAGGGTCAAGATTTGATGAGTATTCGTCAACAACTGATTGAGACTATTGAGAACGAAGTAACTATTGAAAAGGAGAATGTAGAATGAAAGTTATTTTCTTAGCGGATGTAAAAGGTAAAGGTAAAAAAGGCGAAATTAAAGAAGTGCCTACTGGTTATGCACAAAACTTTTTGATCAAGAAAAATCTTGCGAAAGAAGCCAATGCCCAAGCAATCGGTGAACTTCGTGGAAAGCAAAAGTCAGAAGAAAAAGCGCATGCTGAATTGTTAGCAGAAGCGCAAAAGATTAAAGCGAAATTAGAAGAAGAAGCAACTGTTGTTCAATTCACGGAAAAAATTGGGCCAGATGGCCGTACTTTCGGCTCTATTACCAATAAAAAGATTGCAGAAGAACTTGAGAAACAATTTGGCATTAAGATTGATAAACGTCATATCCAAGTTTCCTCTCCAATTCGTTCAACAGGTTTGATTGACGTCCCTGTAAAAATTTATCAAGATGTTACAGGTGTGATTAATATTCGTGTAAACGAAGGGTAAACACGATCGATAGAAAGGTTTTTTTATGGCTGAGATAGAGGAATTACGAACACAACCTCAAGATATCCAAGCGGAACAATCAGTGTTGGGAGCCATTTTTATTGATGAGGGGAAATTGGTCTTTGTTCGTGAATATATCGAGCCTGGCGATTTCTTTAAGTACTCGCACCGTTTGATTTTTAAAGCCATGATCGATCTAGCTGACCGCGGGGATGCGATTGATGCAACGACTGTTCGAAATATTTTAGATAGTCAGGGGGATCTCCAAAATATTGGCGGTCTCTCCTATTTGGTTGAAGTCATTAATTCGGTACCAACTTCAGCTAACGCAGAGTATTACGCGAAGATTGTTGCCGAAAAAGCTGTCTTACGTCGGTTGATCTCTCGATTAACGGAAAGTATTAATCAAGCTTATGATGGTGCAAGTCCTTCAGATGAAATCATTGCGGGTGCTGAAAAAGCTCTGATTGATGTTAGTGAAAACGCAAATCGTAGTGGATTTAAAAATATTCGAGACATCTTAAATATAAATTTTGGTAGCTTAGAAGCCCGCTCGCTTCAAACCACTGATATTACGGGTATTGCGACAGGCTATCGCGATTTGGACCATATGACGACGGGGCTACATGAGGAAGAGTTGATTATTTTAGCAGCTCGTCCCGCAGTAGGGAAAACAGCCTTTGCTCTAAATATTGCTCAAAATATCGGGACAAAGTTGGATAAGACAGTGGCTATTTTCTCATTAGAAATGGGTGCTGAAAGTTTGGTAGACCGGATGCTAGCTGCTGAAGGCTTGATTGAATCCCATTCGATTCGTACAGGTCAATTGACGGATGAAGAGTGGCGAAAATATGCTATTGCTCAAGGGAATTTGGCCAATGCGAGTATTTACATTGATGATACTCCGGGAATTCGGATCACTGAGATTCGTTCGAGAGCAAGAAAATTAGCGCAGGAAACAGGGAATCTCGGTCTTATTCTGATTGACTACCTGCAGCTGATTACAGGGACTGGAAGAGAAAACCGTCAACAGGAAGTTTCAGAAATTTCTCGTCAGTTAAAAATTTTGGCTAAGGAACTAAAAGTTCCCGTCATTGCTTTGAGTCAGCTATCACGTGGTGTGGAACAGCGCCAAGATAAACGTCCGGTTCTTTCTGATATTCGTGAATCTGGATCGATTGAACAGGATGCGGATATTGTTGCTTTCTTGTACCGTGATGATTATTATGATCGAGCTGGTGAAGAGGAAGAAGACGGAATGCCTAATAATACGGTTGAAGTGATTATCGAGAAAAACCGTTCAGGTGCGCGTGGGACAGTCGAATTAATATTCCAAAAGGAATATAATAAATTCTCAAGTATTTCAAAGAGAGAGGATCAATAAGATGAGTGATGCATTTACAGATGTTGCAAAAATGAAAAAAATTAAGGAAGAAATTAAGGCCCATGAAGGACAAGTGGTTGAAATGACGCTTGAAAATGGACGGAAACGTCAAAAAAATAAATTTGGACGCTTGATTGAGGTCTATCCTTCTTTATTTATTATCGAGTATACGAACGACAATAGCTTACCAGGTGAACCGGCCAATACCTACGTGGAGTCTTACACCTATTCAGATATTTTGACAGAGAAGAATTTAATTCGTTATTTGGATTAATTTCTTGCTTTTATCGTCAAAATCAGTTATTATAATAAATACATATGGGAGTCTGTGTACAGTCTGAGAGGAAGTGTAAGCTTCGACCGCACCTGATCTGGGTAATGCCAGCGTAGGAAACAAATGAAATGTATTTTTCGTTATGAGTGACCTTGTGCAATACGTCTCCTATTTTGGAGGCGTTTTTTATTTGTGAGAAAGGAGGTTACGATGTCTCTTGTAAAAAGATATTCAAAACAGTTGATAGGATTTGCAGGTTTTAGCAGCCTTCTTATCTTATGGCAGTTAGCAGGATTTTTAAATGTCCTCCCAAAATTTGTATTACCAACGCCACTTGAAATTGGGAATGCCTTTGTACGAGATCGAGCTCTCCTGATTCATCACAGTTTGTCTACCCTTCAAGTGGCCTTGATCGGACTTGTTATAGGGGTTCTTCTTGCTGCTGGCTTTGCGATTCTCATGGATAGTTTTCAATGGGTGAATGATCTGGTCTATCCTTTTATGGTTGTTATTCAAACCATTCCGACGATTGCCTTGGCCCCTATCCTGGTTCTTTGGTTTGGTTATGGTATGCTTCCAAAACTGGTTTTGATCATTATTACGGTGGTATTTCCCATCGTAGTTAGTTTCTTAGATGGTTTTCGGCATTGCGATCAAGACATTCTGAGATTGTTTCAGATTATGCAAGCCAATCGCTTTCAGACCTTAGTTCATTATAAAATTCCTGCAGCGCTTCCTTATTTTTTTGCAGGCTTACGTGTGAGCGTTTCCTATGCTTTTATCAGTACGGTAGTTTCAGAATGGTTAGGAGGTTTTGATGGATTGGGGGTCTATATGATCCAATCGAAGAAGTTATTTCAGTATGATACGATGTTTGCGATCATTGTATTGATTTCTGCTATTAGTTTACTCGGTATGTTTCTCGTTGACCAATTAGAAAAAAACATTCTAAAATGGAAAAAGGATTGACAAACTTGTAAATGGTGTAAAAATTAAATTGACAAAAATGTAAAAGAGGTATAGCTAATGAAAAAGTCAATAGGTTTATTTTTCTCAATAATATTGGGATTTGTTTTCTTGAGTGCTTGTCAAAATTCTGTCAAGCAATCGTCAAGTGGTTTGAAAAAGATTGATTTTATTCTAGATTGGACCCCGAATACCAATCATACGGGTCTCTATGTAGCAAAGGAAAAAGGGTACTTTAAAGAAGCAGGACTGGATGTAGATATAAAACTTCCTCCGGAAGACAGTAGTTCTGATTTGATTATCAATGGGAAAGCTCCATTTGGTATTTATTTCCAAGATTCTATGGCCAAGAAATTGGATAAAGGTGCGGGTATTACCGCTGTTGCAGCTATCGTCGAACACAATACGTCAGGGATTATTTCAAGAAAAGATGCAGCGATCACAAGTCCCAAGGATTTGGCTGGGAAGCGGTATGGCACCTGGAATGATCCAATTGAGTTGGAAATGATCAAATCGATGATGAAAAAAGAAGGGGCTGATTTTAATCAAGTAAAATTGGTTCCAAATAGTGATTCAAATTCCATTACTCCGATTGAAAATAAGGTCTTTGATGCTGCTTGGATTTATCACGGTTGGGATGGAATTTTGGCTGAGCAAAAGGGAATGAAGACCAATTTCTTCTATATGAAAGATTTTGTTCCTGCATTTGACTACTATTCGCCTGTTATTATTGCTAACAATGACTATTTGAAGTCTCATAAAGAGGAAGCAAAAAAATTCATTCAGGCGGTGAAAAAAGGCTACCAATATGCTATAGAGCATCCAGAAGAAGCTGCGGATATCTTGATCAAACAGGCCCCTGCCTTAGCTAACCAGCGTGATTTTGTACTTGCTTCCCAAAAATATCTTTCCAGTCAATATGCTTCAGACAAGGATAAATGGGGGCAGTTTGACTCCAAGCGTTGGAATGCTTTTTATGCTTGGGCAAAAGAGCAAGGATTGGTTTCAAATGACTTAGAAGACAAAGGTTTTACAAATGAATTGGTAGGTGACTGATATTTTAACCGTAAAAGATGTAAGTTTCTCTTTTGGAGATAAAGCAGTTTTAAACAATGTATCACTAGAAGTGCAAAAAGGAGAAATCGTCTCTATTCTAGGTCCAAGTGGGGTAGGGAAATCAACCTTGTTTAATTTAATTGCTGGGATCTTTCCCTTACAAACGGGCGCTATAGAAGTAGATGATGCCCCGATCTCCTTTGGAAAAGTCAGCTATATGCTACAAAAGGATCTTTTGTTAGAACATAAGACAGTATTGGGAAATATTATTCTTCCCCTTCAATTAAAAAAGATTCCTAAGGAAGAGGCAACATCTACAGCTCTAAAATTGTTAGATGAATTTAAATTGGGAAGTATTGCCAACCTTTATCCCAATGCCCTGAGTGGGGGGATGCGGCAACGGGTGGCGCTATTGAGAACCTATCTTCTGGGTCATTCTGTCTTCTTATTAGATGAAGCTTTTAGTGCTTTAGATGAGTTGACAAGGCAGGATCTTTATCAATGGTATCTGGAAAGCAAGGAACATCTTGGTCTCACCACTCTTTTGATCACTCATAGTATCGAAGAAGCTTTGACATTGAGTGACCGGGTCTATATCTTGAATCATAATCCTGGAGAAATTGTTGCAGATCTTCCTTTAAAATGGGATGCAGCAACGGATAGAGACTGGCAACAATTGCAATATAAAAAACGAATCGTAGAATTATTGTCTGAATTTCATTGAAATTGTTTTGAAGGACTTTACAAAGTTTCTATTCCGTGATAGAATAGAATTTGTGCGAAATGACAGCAGGACAAAATGAAGCTCGTCAACAGGAAGCCAGCTAGAAAAGTAACCTTTGCTGTTTGGGCGAAGGCTTTCTGAACGAATCAGGTTTGTCTAAAACGTTATTTCCTACAAAAATTATTTTTATAGGAGGACATTTCACATGTCACGTTATACAGGACCATCTTGGAAACAATCTCGCCGTCTTGGCTTGTCACTTACAGGTACAGGTAAAGAATTGGCACGTCGTAACTACGTACCAGGACAACACGGACCAAATAACCGTTCAAAATTGTCAGAATACGGTTTGCAATTAGCTGAAAAACAAAAACTTCGTTTCTCTTACGGACTTGGTGAAAAACAATTCCGTAACTTGTTCGTACAAGCTACTAAAGTTAAAGAAGGAACTGTCGGTTTCAACTTCATGCTTCTTTTGGAACGTCGTTTGGATAACGTTGTTTACCGTCTTGGACTTGCGACTACTCGTCGTCAAGCTCGTCAATTCGTTAACCACGGTCACATCCTTGTTGATGGAAAACGCGTTGATATTCCTTCATACCGTGTAACTCCAGGTCAAGTGATCTCAGTTCGCGAAAAATCAGCTAAAGTTCCAGCTATCCTTGAAGCTGTTGAAGCTACAGTTGGACGTCCAGCCTTCGTATCATTCGATGCTGACAAACTTGAAGGTTCATTGACTCGCCTTCCAGAACGCGATGAAATCAACCCAGAAATCAACGAAGCACTTGTCGTTGAATTCTATAACAAAATGCTTTAATTTTAAGAAAAAACTTTCAGAAAGCCTACAACAGTGGGCTTTTTGTTTTGTCTTAAATCCTTGATTTCTGGGTTTGCTCCCCTTTTTGTTCAGTTATAAATTCTCTAAGGCTATTTCATAAAATGAAGCGGTTTTTTTGTTTTCTTAAAACCGTAATATTCTAATAAAAAAAGCCTGGGACAAAAGTCCTAGCCTCTTAATTATTATTGGATTATCGAGCAAGACGCAGTGGTTGAGTGGGCTCTACTACGCTGATTTCATCAGCTTTTACAGCCCTACTCAACTGTGCGGAGGTGGGACGACGAAATCGAATTCTAATGAATGACCGATTTCTGTCCCACTCTCACTGTTACCGTAACATTTTCATTAAAAACTCAGCCATTTGTTGAGTGCTTTCTTTTTTTCCGCGAGAAACCCACATCTGACAGACTCCGAAGAAGGCATTGGCCAGATAGACAGAACTGTAGACTCTTTCAATATCTGTTAATGATTTATGACTATAGCGCTCTTGCAAGCTATCAACCAGAAGAATCTGCAATTTATGTCGTAAGAAGGTTTGAATCTCCTTGGTTCCATTCTCTGTCAGAAGAACCGCAAAGAGGGGCTCCTTGGTTAGAAATTCAAACACCTCTGTAATCGCTTGGCGCTTGTCGTCTTGGTGTTTGTCAAAGATGTATTCAAGTTTGTGAAAGAGTGCTTGTTGGTAGCGCTCGATCATGTCGTACTTGTCTCGATAATGGGTATAAAAACTAGAGCGACTAATACCGGATTCTTGCGCCAACTCAACCGTTGTGATTTGGTCGAATGATTCCTTTTCGAGTAGTCGAACCATCGCTTCCTCAATATTTCGTTTTGTTTTTAATCGTTTATTGCTCTCAGTCATCTGTTAATCCTTTTTGCACAAAATTATACACAGTGTCTAAAAATGAGATTTTCTACTTGTGAAAATTTCTAGAAACTGTATAATCTATTATATCAGAAATTTAGACAATGTGTATAAAAAGGAGACAAAAAAATATGATGAAAGAATGGAAGGCTATTCTTAAAAAGCCAACATTTATTATTGTCATGATTGGAGTTGCGTTGATTCCAGCTCTTTATAATATTATTTTTCTATCTTCCATGTGGGATCCATATGGTCAGGTTTCGGATCTTCCTGTAGCGGTTGTCAACAAGGATCAATCTGCTACATATAATGGACAAAAAATGGAAATCGGGAAAGACATGGTGTCCAATTTAAAGGATAACGATTCGCTTGATTTTCATTTTGTAGATGAGAAAGCTGCGAAAGATGGTCTAAAAAATGGCGATTATTATATGATTGTAACGCTACCTGAGGATCTTTCAAAAAAAGCTAGCTCCATCTTAACCAATCATCCGGAACAGATGACTATTGATTACCAAACGTCCAGTGGTCATAGTTTCATTGCAGGAAAAATGAGTGACTCTGCGATGACAAAAATGCAGCAGTCGGTGGCTGAAAAAGTGACCAATACTTATACAACTGCTTTATTTTCCAAAATGGGATCGCTTAAAACTGGTATGGGGACAGCGGCAGATGGAAGTGCTAAATTAGCAGATGGCGCAAGTAAATTGGAAGATGGTGGTCAAACGTTGACCACTAATTTGAATACATTGGCTCGTTCAAGCTTGGCATTTTCAGATGGTGCAACCACTCTCCGAACTGGTCTAGCAGCCTATACAGATGGTGTTGGGCAATTGGGAAATGGTCTCAATCAAATGGCCGGTCAACTTCCAAACTTGGTATCTGGAGTCAATCAATTAAATAATGGGTTTGGCACTTTTAATACAGGATTGATGGCTTACGCTACCGGAGTGGATCAATTAGGAAATGGTCTCAATCAAATGGCGAGTCAAACCCCTCAGTTGGCCTCAGGAGTTGGTCGATTAACCAGCGGTATGGGGACACTCAATGACGGTCTTGGGAATTATACTAATGGCGTGCGTCAATTGAATTCGGGTCTATCTAACTTTTCAAATGGTTTAGTGACCTATACAAATGGAGTCGCTACATTATCAGAGGGAGCGGGTCAATTAAGTAGTCAATCTACTACTCTTCGAAATGGAGTTTCTCAATTAGAATCAGGTATTCAAACATTATCAAGCCAGCTACAAGCTTCTACAAGCCAATCAGCTCAGATTGATCAATTGGCAGCTGGTTTGAACCAATTAAATGCAGCGATTCAAAATGCTTCGGTAGATACCAGTCAACTTTCATCTGGCTTGACGAGTATTGCGAATTCAGCCCAAGCGATCCTTGCTTCAGCCCAAGCGGATCGTGCAAATGCCCTTGCAAGTGTGCAAGGGACAGCAGCTTATCAAGCAATGACAGCTGATCAACAAGCGGAAATCAGTGCGGCGATCTCATCTAGCCCAAGCTCTAGTGAAACGGCGGCTCAAGGGATCTTGACAACGATCCAAACGATCCAAAGTAGTTTGAATACAGGAAATAGCTTGACACAGTTGCAAACTGCAGCCAATCAAGTTTTACCGACAGCTTCTTCAACCTTGACAGACTTGTCAAGTGGCTTGTCTAAAATCCAATCCGCAGTTAGTGGACAATTGTTACCAGCTAGTCAAACCATCAGTCAAGGAATCGGCGCTTATACAGCTGGTGTTGATAAAATCGCTAGTGGGGCAAGCCAACTTCAGACCAATAGTAGCACTTTAACGGATGGTGCTAGTCAGTTAGCAGCAGGTGTTGGCCAACTAGATAGTAAATCATCGGAATTGCTTGCAGGAAGTAATCAATTAACTTCTGGACTAGGTGAGTTAAATGGTAAGATGCCTGCTTTGACATCAGGTATGAATCAACTGGCTTCAGGAGCAACACAATTGACAAGTAAATCTGGTGAATTGATTGCTGGTGCTGGAAAATTAGCAGATGGAGTAGGGCAATTGAACAGCAAAACTCCAGAGTTGGCAGGTGGTGTCAACAAACTTGTCACAGGTGTTAACCAGTTGACAGAGAAATCAGGTCAATTGGTGACGGGGGCTGATAAACTAGCTGACGGAGCAAATCAAATCTCAGAAGGATCCAGCAAATTAGCAACGGGTGGCCAAACATTGACAAACGGTTTAGGTGAATTAGCAACAGGAAGCCAAACCTTGAGTCAAGGATTAAACGATGCTAAGGGACAATTGAATGCTGCTACAACTGAAAAAGAAAACGCAAAAACATTAGCCAATCCTGTTACGACTTCTAAAACAGATCAAGATAATGTCCCTGTAAACGGGGTCGGAATGGCTCCTTATATGATCTCTGTAGCACTCTTTGTTTGTGCCTTGTCAACCAATATGATCTTTGCAAAATTGCCATCCGGTCGTCATCCTGAAAGTCGTTGGGCATGGTTTAAATCTCGCTTTGAGGTCAATGGAACCATTGCGGTGGTTGCAGGAATCTTGGTCTATGGTGCTGTTCACTTGATTGGTTTATCTGCCAATCATGAGATGGCTACCCTCTTCCTTTGTGTGATCGGTAGTCTAGCCTTCATGTCTATCGTGACCGCTTTAACAACATGGCAAAGAAAGGTCGGTGCTTTCCTCTCGTTGATCCTCTTGCTCTTGCAATTGGCTTCTAGTGCAGGAACTTATCCTCTTGCTTTGACAAATGGATTTTTCCAAGCCATTCATCCATTCTTGCCAATGAGCTATACCGTCTCTGGTCTTCGTCAAACGATTTCGATGACAGGAGAAATTGGAAATCAAGTGGTCTTTCTTTTGATGACCATTGCTCTATTTGCGGGACTAGGGATGTGGTTTTACAATCCAAAAAAATATGAAGAGGACTAATCGTCAAGAACTCTCAACTCATTTGGAGTTGAGAGTTCTTTGTTTCATGTGAAACAAAAATTCTCGCTTGTTTAAGCGAGAATATTCATTATTTAAAGAAGACAACATCAGGATTTGGCGTAATAAAGAGGAGTTGGTCGTTTTCAAAGACCAGTTGGATGGTGTTGTTTTTATAGGTGTAAATGGTGTAATCTACTCCGAATTTAGAAGCTTGTTTCAGATCAACAGCTCCCAATAAAAAGGCATGAGCTTGTTCTTCTGTAATTTTCCCCTTACGGTAGAGATTTTTAATATTTTCTAGTTCAATATTTTGAAAAGATTCGCTAATATAAGCAGGGTCTGTTATTTGTTTCTCTGGATTTCCAAGGATTTTTTGGACAAGAGCAGTGGTATACCCTTCATAATCCGGCGTTTGTACAAAAATATTGTCGTCATTTCTAGAGTAGGCTACTTTTAAGTTCCCTGTTGCATAAATTTTATCCTTGGGTGCTTCTTGGGCATTTCTAGGGAGCCCTTCGGTTGTGATGATGTCAGAAGTGGTCTCCGTAGTAGTTGAGGGAGAGCTAGAGGAATTACCTGTGCTAGTTGAGCTAGTTGAACGACTCGAGCTACTTTTTTTAGTGGTTTTCTTTTTTGAGCTGGTAGTAGTAGGCTCTTGTTTAAAATTGATCTTAAGGTCCGGCACACAGGCTGATAGAAAAAGAAGAGACAGCAAGAGTGTGAAGAAAAGAGGTAGTGTCTGTTTTTTCATCATATTCCTTTCAACAAGTTGATTGATTTTCTATTCTATCATAAAAAGAGTAACAAAAAAAGGTCAGGAAGAAATCCTGCCTTTATTTGTTGTTATGGATGTCCGCCTCCAGGTCCACCACCTTGAGGTCCGCCACCGCCGGGAGCACCACCGCCTCCAGGCATGGAATTGACAATTTCTGTTTGTTTTTCACCATTGATATAGATATCTCCACCGGTGTAGGTAGCGGTACCATCAAAGTCGAATCCAGATTGACCTGTTAATTTAATGGTTCCTCCGGTAACGGTGATATTTCCATTCGAATCAATTGGATCGGTATCGCCTTGGCCAACTTCAACGTTGAGGGTTCCACCATTCATAGTGAAGAAAATTTCATCTTGGTTGGCATTGGCATTGGCTGCATTGACACCATCATCGGTTGCATAGATGGTGATATCTCCACCGTTAATGGTGATCGATTTTCCTTCGAGACCTTCGACAGACTCGGTTACCTTATAGGTTCCGCTATCGATGATCAGATCACCAGAAGCATGGATGCCATCGTCTCCTGCTGTGATGGTCATTTTGTTATCTGAAAGGTACATGGTTCCGACCGAAGTATCTTCATCATTATCCACCTTGACTGCATCTTCATCTGCATCGATGGTCATGGTCGTGCCAGTGATATTGAGTTCGTCATTGACATTGAAGGCATCTCCTACAGCCGTGATCTTATAGGTTCCACCTGTGATGTGGAGGGTATCATTTGCCTTGATCCCATTGTTCTTCTTGGCATCAATGTTGAGTGTACCTGAACCATTGATGGTAAGGTCTCCTTTAGAGAAGATGACTGCATCAGCATCTTCATCATTGTTTGAACTTGAATCAGACAAGGTATTGGTCGTGCCATCTGCTAAAGTGAGGTAGACATGTCCTGCTTTTGTAGCAGAGATTGGTGCGTTGGTGTTGGTCATGGTAATGCCTTTCAAGACGATGTGAACATCATCTGAGTCACCTGCTTCGACCTTGATTTGAACCCCATCGGATTCACAAGAGATGACATAGGTTCCAGCCTTTGAGATGGTCACAGTTGATCCAGATACAGCTACGCCGTCACCTGATACACTTGCAGAAGATCCAGACAGTTTTACAGTAGAGGCTTTGCTTTCATCATAAGAGGTGTCCTTGTCCTTATCTGTAAAATAGTTGGAATTGTTTGTTTTATTTTTTGAAGTAGAAGTAGCGGTTGTTTGTGCAGTATTGCTTTTTGTAGCTGATTGAGATGATGCTTGGCTACACGCTGTTAGTAGGGTGAGGGTTGCGGCCCCCGTTAATAAAAATTTCCATTTGTTTGATTTCATGAGCTTTTCCTCTCGTTCAATTGATATGCTCCTAGTCTAAAGTTGCTAGCTGAAAGTTTCCTAAAGTTTTTCTGAAAGGAATCTTAACTTTAGTTTTCTTTAAGTTTGGCTTAATGACCAGTTAAGAAAGTCCCATTAAACTAGAAAACACGTAAGTCGTATCCATACTTACTGAAGATTAGAAGCAATATCCCCCCTTAAAGGAGTAGAAACATGAAAAAAACAATTGAGACAAGTTTTAAACGAATCGAAACAAAATATATCGTCGCAAAAGATGACGTAAAAGACTTGATCAAAGACTTAAAAGAATACGTCGTAGAAGATGATTACCCAACTTCAACTATTTCAAACATTTATTTTGATACGGAAAATTTTGAGGTCATTCAAGATGCTCTTGCGAAACAACACCGCCGTGAAAAAATTCGGATGCGGACTTATATAGAAACACCTCAAGCAGACAGTCCGGTATTTCTAGAGGTGAAGTCAAAAGATGAAGAAGGAATTGGCCATAAATTCCGTCTAGTCGCTACTTCACAAGCCATTATTAACTTGATGACAGATGGGACAGTAGATCAGCAGATACAAGATCCAGACTTAGTGCAAGAGATTCAGAGATTGTGTAAACGCTATGGTCATCGATTGGAACCACGGATGTTCATTTACTATGATCGCTTGTCTCTCAAAGAAAAGAAATCCATTCAGGGCTATCCTTATCAGAAAATTCGCGTGACAATCGATCAAAACTTAGTCTTTCGTGATCAAGCTGTTAGTCTTTTTCATGGGAAGAAAGGAGAACCTTTGTTAGAGGATGACTTCGTGATCATGGAAATTAAGGCTCCCGGACAAGAACCTCAATGGTTAAAGGATATTATAGAGAAGTATGGTTTGGTCAAGCAGAAATTTTCAAAATATAGCTGTGCTTATCATAAATCACAAGGATTGGATTATGCCCCAAGACCAGTGGAAGAAACGGTAGGTGCTGCCTATGTCTAATCTATTTGATTCTATTTTTAATAATGCCACAGCAACGGTGGATCCCTTGCGCTTACTGCTGGCCCTTTTGATCAGCCTCTTTCTAGGAATGGCCCTATCTTGGACCTATAAATACCGGACACTGTACACTCGAGAGTTTGTCATTAGTTTGACCTTGCTTCCTTGTATGATGACCTTAGTGATCTTTTTGGTCAATGGAAGTTTGGGAACCTCGATTGCAGTGGCAGGGACCTTTAGTTTGATTCGTTTCCGGTCAGCTACGAGTGGTTCGAGAGAGTTGATTGCGATTTTTCTAGCCATGATTATAGGACTAGCAGCAGGATCGGGCTATCTTTTATTGGCCATTTTATCAACCCTCTCTTTACTAGGGGTTTGGCTTGTATTGGAGAACAAACAGAGTAAGGCAGATCATCAACGGCGCCGTGATTTGACCATTACAGTCTCAAAACAAGATGCTGTTGCAGAACAAATCAGTCAGTTGTTAGACCAAAGTTGTTCAGAAGTTGACTTTATTTCTGTAACAACGGCCCAAGCTGGAGAACAACTGACCTTGAACTATGAGGTGAATATGAAATCGAACATCGATGATTTTGCCCTTGCTAATCTATTGATTAACAAGATTGAAAATTGTGATGTTGCTCTGACAAAGAAAGCCAAGAAAAGAAAGAATTTATAACTACTATCCTACTTTAGGATAGTTTTTTAGGATTTTAAGAACTTTTTAAGAAAAAGTGGTATACTGTTTCTAAAAAATTGAAGGAATCCTTTATGAAAAAGACTGCTATTTTTGAAGATGTCATCTCGATTATGAGCCATGATTCATCTACCATCAAGGATCGAAAAGGATGCGACCCCGATCGCTTTCGAGAAAAAATGACAGATGATATGACGGATGATGCCTTTCTCTATCAAGTTAAGGCTTACCTAGCTAGTTTTGGTGTGATCGGGCATGTTTCCTTTCGAGATAAAAAGGCCAGTCAAAAAGGTTTTCTTTTGAGAATAAATGGACAGAAACTGTATGTTGAGGAAGCTAATGAAGATACGGGTCTTCAAGTAGGAGATCAGATCCTAACTTTGGATGGAAGTGACTTGGAGCAGATAGTTTCTCTTCATAAAGACTATTTTATCAGTAAGACCCCTGAAAGACACTACCGAGAATGGGCAGATTTGGTCTCTCAGTCAAGAAGGGTCACTCTTCTCCGGAAAGGGGTAGAAAAGACCATTGAAGTAGTCCCTAGTCGAGAACCGATCCAAGATCAGATTTTTTGGAAAAGATTAGACGATGAGATTCTTTATCTTCGTCTGGATAACTTTATGGATGAAGGAGCCATTAGTCGGGTATATCAAGAGTGCTTACCGATGATGACGGAAGTCAAGTTTCTTATCATTGATGTCCGACAGAACGGCGGAGGGACAGATTCTTTATATATCCCTCTATTACATCTAGGTTTAGAGAAGGATCAGGGCTATGATTCGCTTGACTGGGACGATGATGGCATGGAAATTCTCTACACGGAACGCAATGTTGACCTGCGCTTGAAAGACTTTGAGGACTGGATGCAACAGGAAGAAATTAGTCCTGAAACCATTAAACTGCTGGAAGAGATGAAAGAGGAGTTACTCCGCCATCGGGGAAAAGGCTATGTACCGTATCAGCAAGAAAGCGAGGAATTCTTCCCAGAGGTTAGAGGAGGCCACTATCCCGAGCGGATCTTTGTCTTATCAGACATCTACTGCGCTTCTTCTGGAGATAATTTTGTCCAGATGATGAAGCAATTTAAGAAGGTAACGGTGGTAGGTAGACCAACTCTCGGAATTTTAGACTATTCCAATTGTTGTACCGTTGATTATGGTGATTATCGATTGATGTTTCCTACCTCTCGCTGTCTAAGCCTGGATCAAGGAAAAGGAATGACGGATCAAGGTGTTGAACCCGATATAGAGGTTCCCTGGAGTCCCGATCATTTTGAAAGAGATGTAGATCTAGACAAGTGTCTGGAGTTGATTCATCGGGGAAATGTAAAATAAAACAGGATTTCAATCAGAAAAACTGATTAAAGAAAAATTCTTTGGTTAGAAGGGATAAATGTCTGAAATGATAACGTTTTCCAGAGGGTTCTCACTATGTTTAAAATTGCTTACTTGGTATAAAAAATGGTAAAATAGAGAGTAATAATCAAAATGAAGAGTGAAACTTATGAAACATCAAACACTTTATAAATTTATCGGGCAGACGGTCTTGTATTTTGCCATTTTCCTAGCCCTACTTTATTTCTTTAGTTACCTTGGTCAAGGTCAGGGTGGCTTTATCTACAACGAATTTTAGAAAAGGAGACTCCTAGCCGTGTCAAACCAACCTATTCACGATATGATCGAGACAATTGAACGTTATGCGCAACTACAACCAGACTATCCGGTCTACAATGTCCTTGGTGAGGAGCATACCTATGGGCAATTGAAGGCTGATTCAGATAGCTTGGCTGCCCATATTGACCAAATGGGACTTCCTGAAAAGTCACCTGTTGTTGTCTTTGGTGGACAAGAATATGAAATGTTAGCAACCTTTGTGGCTTTGACCAAATCTGGCCATGCTTATATCCCAATTGATAGCCACTCTGCCTTGGAGCGCGTGTCTGCCATTGTTGAAGTAGCAGAGCCAAGCCTGATTATTGCCATCAATGAATTTCCATTGGAAAACCCAGTTGCTCCGATCATGTCCTTGGAGCAAGTGCGTGAAGCTTATGCGGCTCAGCATGCCTATGATTTGCAACATCCGGTCAAAGGGGATGATAACTACTACATCATCTTTACTTCAGGGACAACTGGGAAACCAAAAGGGGTGCAAATTTCGCATGATAACTTGCTCAGCTTCACCAACTGGATGATTACAGACAAGGAATTTGCGACGCCAGAGCGTCCGCAGATGTTAGCGCAACCGCCCTACTCCTTTGATTTGTCTGTCATGTACTGGGCACCGACCTTAGCTCTTGGAGGAACGCTTTTTGCCCTTCCATCAGCCATTACTCAAGACTTCAAACAACTCTTTGCGACGATCTTTTCTCTTCCGATTGCGATCTGGACTTCGACACCATCTTTCGCAGATATGGCCATGTTGTCTGAGGATTTCAATGCTGAAAAGATGCCAGGGATCACCCATTTCTACTTTGATGGGGAAGAGTTGACCGTGAAAACCGCTCAGAAACTGCGCGAGCGTTTTCCAAATGCGCGCATCATCAATGCTTATGGCCCAACGGAAGCAACTGTAGCTCTTTCAGCTGTAGCCGTAACAGATGAGATGTTAGCTACCTTGAAACGTCTGCCAATCGGTTATACCAAAGAAGATTCTCCAACCTTCATCATTGATGAGGCAGGAAATAAATTGCCAAATGGTGAGCAAGGGGAAATTATCGTATCTGGTCCAGCCGTTTCAAAAGGTTATATGAATAATCCAGAGAAAACAGCAGAAGCCTTCTTCGAATTTGAAGGACTTCCAGCCTACCATACGGGAGATGTCGGAACCATGACAGATGAAGGCCTTCTTCTCTATGGTGGACGGATGGACTTCCAAATCAAGTTTAACGGCTACCGTATCGAGCTAGAGGATGTCTCTCAAAATTTGAATAAATCAAAATATATTGATTCAGCAGTTGCGGTACCGCGCTATAATAAAGATCACAAGGTTCAAAATCTCTTGGCCTATGTCATCTTAAAAGATGGGGTCAAGGAACAATTTGAGCGCGAGATTGATATCACGAAAGCCATTAAGGAAGATTTAGAAAACATTATGATGTCTTATATGATGCCTTCAAAATTCCTCTATCGTGACAGCCTGCCATTAACACCAAACGGGAAAATCGACATCAAAGGGTTGATTAGCGAGGTTAACAACCGATGATCGAGTTTTTGAAACAGCTCCCTCATTTAGAACACTATGGAACACCGATCTATTTTATCTACCTCATTCTAGCTTTTTTGCCGATCTTTGTGGGTCTCTTTTTCAAAAAGCGGTTTCCGGTATATGAAGGACTTGTGAGTCTGATCTTTATCATTTTGATGCTGACAGGTTCGAATCTCAAGCAAATTTATGCCTTACTCTTTTACGTAGTCTGGCAAATCTTGATTGTGTATTCCTACAAATTTTATCGTCAGAAAGCGGACAATAAGTGGATTTTCTATCTTCATTCCTTCTTGTCTGTCTTGCCCTTGATCTTTGTTAAGGTAGAGCCAGCGATCAAGAATGGACACCAATCCTTGTTTGGATTTTTAGGGATTTCTTATTTGACCTTCCGAGCTGTCGGAATGATCATCGAAATGCGAGATGGTGTCTTGAAAGAATTCACGCTCTGGGAATTCTTACGTTTTATGCTCTTTATGCCGACCTTCTCAAGTGGGCCGATTGATCGTTTCAAGCGTTTTAATGAGGATTATAAAGCCATTCCTGAGCGCGAAGAATTATTGGATATGTTGGAGCAAGCTGTTAAGTACATTATGTATGGCTTCCTTTATAAATTTATCCTAGCTCATATTTTTGGCCACTTATTGTTAGGTCATGTGCAGACCTATGCCTTGTCTCAAGGTGGATTCTTCAACATCGGAACACTGGGAGTCATGTATGTTTATGGCTTTGACCTCTTCTTTGACTTCGCAGGGTATTCGATGTTTGCTTTAGCGGCCTCCAATTTGATGGGGATTAAAAGTCCCATCAACTTTGACCGTCCTTTTAAATCACGTGATTTAAAGGAATTCTGGAACCGCTGGCATATGAGTTTATCTTTCTGGTTCCGTGATTTTGTCTTTATGCGTCTCGTGATGGTATTGATGCGCAATAAAGTGTTCAAGAGCCGGATTACCACCTCAAATGTTGCCTACATTATTAATATGTTGGTCATGGGCTTCTGGCATGGAGTGACCTGGTACTATATCGCTTATGGGCTCTTCCATGGGCTTGGAATGGTTATCAATGATGCTTGGATTCGCAAGAAAAAGACCATCAATAAAGAAAGAAAAGCAAAAGGATTGGATCCGATACCGGACAATCGTTGGACCAAGGCTTTGGGGATCTTTATCACCTTTAATACAGTGATGCTGTCCTTCCTGATCTTCTCAGGATTCTTGGATCAGCAATGGTTCCCAAAAGTGAAATAAAAGGAGAATAAAAAATGGATGTTAAATCACAAGTAATTGAAATTATTGACGAATTGTTTATGGAAGATGTCTCAGACATGATGGATGAGGATCTCTTTGATGCGGGTGTTCTTGATAGTATGGGAACAGTTGAATTGATCGTGGAATTGGAAAACCGCTTTGGCATCCGTGTTCCTGTATCTGAATTTGGACGCGATGATTGGAACACTGCTAACAAGATCGTAGAAGGTGTAACGGAGCTTCAGAATGCTTAAGCGTTTGTGGCTGATTTTAGGGCCCGTATTTTGCGCGCTCCTCATGGTAGCAGCTTTATTATTCTTTTATCCAATCAATCATAAGCACAACTATACCGAAGAGAAAAAAGCTGCGGTTAGTCTGAATGCAGAAGGCTTCAAGAGTCGTACAAAGAAGCAAGAAGCACTTTCGGATCCAAACCATCGCTTTGTTCCTTATTTCGGATCAAGTGAGTGGTTGCGTTTTGATGTGGTGCATCCAGCAGTTTTGGCTGAAAAATATGACCGTAATTACAGACCCTACTTTTTAGGAGAACGTGGTGCGGCTTCTTTGAACCAGTATTTTGGAATGCAACAGATTTTGCCAGAACTCAAGGACAATACAGCTGTTTATGTGGTTTCTCCGCAATGGTTTACCAAGAAGGGCTATGATTCCTCTGCCTTTCAACAATTCTTTAATAGCGATCAGTTGAATAGCTTTATTGCCAATCACCAACAGGATGCTGCATCCCAGTATGCCGCGAAGCGTCTGTTACAACAGTATCCAAATGTCGCCTTTCAAAGTGTTGTGAGCAAAATTTCTCAAGGAGAGAAAATTTCAGGATTTGATCAGTCTTTAAACCAGTTTGTTTCCCATCTGGTTCAGCGCGAAGATGCCTTGTTTAGTAATCTTGCAACTCGTACAAACGGGAATTACGATAAGAAGGTCAAAAAACGTCTACAAGATTTGCCAGACCAATTCTCATATGAGAAATTGGAGGAAATTGCAACGGCTGAAGCAAAAGTCAAAACCAATAATAACGACCTTGGAATCAGCAATCATTTTTACAATACTCGTTTAAAAATGAAGTTGAAGAAACTAAAAGGTTTCCAAAAAAACGAATCCTATGTTCAATCTCCAGAGTACAATGACTTGCAGTTGGTTCTAGACCAGTTTGCTAAATCTCGGACCAATGTCATCTTTGTGATTCCTCCAGTCAATGCCAAATGGATGAAATACACAGGCTTGAGCCAAGAAAAGTATGAACAGGCTGTTCAAAAGATTCGTTACCAATTAGAAAGTCAAGGTTTCACTAATATTGCAGACTTTTCTAAAGATGGTGATCAGCCCTACTTTATGGAAGACACGATTCATATGGGATGGAATGGTTGGCTAGCCTTTGATAAAGCGGTAAATCCCTTTGTCACAAAGGCTGAAAAAGCACCAACTTACCATCTAAATGATCGCTTCTTCAGTAAAGATTGGGCCCAATATAAAGGAGCACCAGACGAATTTAAATAATGCTTGATCAAAGGGGGCAGGATCGAATCCTGGCTCCTTGATTTGTGAGGAAAGGGACGGAAAGTCACAAGTAAGCAAGATAGTTATCCACAGGCTGTGGGAAACTTACTTGTAAATGGATGAAAACAGGTCCTGATGCTGATGAACCTTCCTCTTTTAAGGGGAAAATAGGTAAAAGTTATCCACATTTTTGTGGATAAGTGATGAAAAACGGTGGATAAGTCAGCTAGCATGTGAAAAGGAGAAGTAGTGTGAAAAAAATTTGGTTTTACGCAATTGTTCAGGGGATTGTGATCTTTTTTATTGTGGGTGGCATGACCTACGCACTTAGGGGAGATTTCTTTTTCCGTTACTTATCCCCTATTTTTGGACTAGCAGCAGCTGTCTTGAGATTTGGGACAGCGACTTTAATGAAGGTGATAGCCCCCACTCTCTACGATGATCCCAAAAAGAAGGAAGAAGTTGGCCACGATAACTAAAGAAGTTGGTAACTGAAAAAGTTGAGCTAAAGGCCACTTTCTGCTGGTCTTTATGGTAAAATAGAAGGAAGAATATTAGTTTGGAGATTAATTAGAAATGAAACGTTCAATGTATGCTGGACGTGTTCGTGAAGAACACATTGGAACTCATATTACCTTGAAAGGATGGGTTAGCCGTCGTCGTGACTTGGGTGGTTTGATCTTTATTGATTTACGCGACCGCGAAGGAATCATGCAATTGGTGATCAATCCAGAAACAGTTAGTGCAGAAGTGATGGCCACAGCTGAAAGCATCCGCAGTGAATATGTTGTAGAAGTGACAGGTCTTGTGGAAGCTCGTGAACAAGCGAATCCGAACTTGCCAACTGGAGCAGTAGAACTTAAGGTAGAGGCTATTACGGTTCTTAATACTGCCAAAACAACGCCATTTGAAATCAAGGACGGAATTGAAGCCAATGATGATACTCGTCTTCGTTACCGCTACTTAGACCTTCGTCGTCCTGAGATGTTGGAAAACCTCAAACTCCGTGCAAAAGTAACTCATTCAATCCGCAATTATTTAGATGAATTAGAGTTTATTGATGTGGAAACACCGTTCCTTTCTAAGTCAACTCCAGAAGGAGCACGTGACTACTTGGTTCCTTCCCGTGTCAACAAAGGCCATTTCTATGCCCTTCCACAAAGTCCTCAGATTACAAAACAATTGTTGATGAATGCTGGATTTGACCGCTATTATCAAATCGTGAAGTGTTTCCGGGATGAGGATTTACGGGGAGACCGTCAACCTGAATTTACACAGGTCGACTTGGAAACCTCTTTCTTGAGTGATCAAGAAATCCAAGATATCACAGAAGGCTTGATTGCACGTGTCATGAAAGAAACCAAGGGAATTGAGGTAACACTCCCATTCCCACGGATGAATTATGATGATGCCATGGCCTTGTATGGTTCAGATAAACCAGATATACGTTTTGAAATGTTGCTTCAAGACTTGACAGAGCTTGTCAAGGGTGTAGACTTCAAAGTCTTTTCAGAAGCTCCAGCAGTTAAGGCGATCGTTGTCAAAGGTGCAGCGGATCATTACTCTCGTAAAGACATCGATAAATTGACAGAAGTTGCGAAGCAATACGGTGCAAAAGGTCTTGCTTGGGTCAAATATGCTGAAGGTGCCTTGAACGGTCCTGTTGCGAAGTTCTTGACAGAATTGACAAGTGATTTGACAGTTGCTTTACAATTAGAAGACAAAGATCTAGTCCTCTTTGTAGCAGATACTCTTGAAGTAGCCAATGCAACACTTGGTGCTTTGCGTGTTCGTCTTGCGAAAGAGCTTGACTTGATTGACAACAATCAATTCAACTTCCTTTGGGTAGTGGATTGGCCAATGTTTGAATGGTCTGAAGAAGAAGGCCGTTATATGTCTGCTCACCATCCATTTACACTTCCACAAGCTGAAACAGAGCATGAATTGGAAGGCGATCTTTCAAAAGTTCGAGCGATTGCCTATGATATCGTCTTAAATGGCTATGAATTAGGTGGAGGAAGCCTACGGATTAATCATAAAGATTTACAAGAACGGATGTTTAAGGCGCTTGGATTTACAAAAGAAGCTGCTAATGAACAATTTGGTTTCTTGTTAGAAGCAATGGATTATGGTTTCCCACCACATGGAGGATTGGCGATTGGATTAGACCGCTTCGTGATGCTTCTTGCAGGGGAAGATAATATTCGGGAAGTCATTGCCTTTCCTAAGAATAACAAGGCGACAGATCCAATGACACAAGCTCCTTCTGTCGTTTCTGAAAAGCAATTGGATGAGTTAAATCTTCAAGTAGAAGTAGCAGAGCAAGAATAGGACAAGAGAGAAAAGGGAAAGTCTAGGAATCAGTTGCTCTAAAATTTTCCTTTTCTTCTAATCGATGGATTGAAAATGAAAAAAACTCGCTTTCATAAGCTATTTCGCTATCATGTGCGACGACTAGCTTATAACATTAAATTATTGCGCGTGCTGAAGAGCATCTCCCGTGAGAAATACGATGAAAAAGTGTCAGCTTCCTTGCTGTATGGTTTTCTATCAGCGATTGCCGTCAACTTCTTCTTTCAACCAGGACATGTATACTCCAGCGGTGCAACAGGTCTAGCTCAGATTTTATCTGTTCTGAGCCAACGCTTTATTGGCTTTACGATTCCCGTTTCCTTGACCTTTTATGCCATCAATATCCCTTTGATGATTGTGGCTTGGTATCAAATTGGCCATAAATTTACCATCTTTACCTTTATTACGGTTTCGATGAGTTCCCTCTTTATTCAGTTCGTGCCAGTGATTACGTTGACCAACGATCCGATCATGAATGCCCTATTTGGTGGGGTTGTCATGGGAACAGGGATTGGTTTTGCTCTTCGGAACAACATTTCCAGTGGGGGAACGGATATTGTCAGTTTGACGATTCGAAAACGGACAGGAAAGAATGTCGGCAGTATCTCCTTTTTGGTCAATGGGACCATTATGTTGATCGCTGGTCTGACCTTTGGTTGGAAGTATGCTCTTTACTCTATGATTACCATCTTCGTATCGAGTCGAGTAACGGATGCTGTCTTTACCAAGCAAAAACGGATGCAGGCCATGATCGTAACGAGCCAGCCGGATGCCATTATTGAAAAGATTCATAAAAAATTGCATCGTGGAGCAACCATTATCCACAATGCAGAAGGAACCTATAACCATCAGGAAAAAGCGGTTCTGTTGACAGTTATTACGCGTGCAGAGTTTAATGAATTCAAATATATTATGAAAAAAGCTGATCCTCAGGCTTTTATCACCATTTCAGAAAACGTTCATATCATCGGACGCTTTGTGGAAACAGAAGAATAAAAA
>NZ_JAPVZB010000014.1:0-70769 GCF_041432125.1 Streptococcus sp. 20925_1_77 | reverse complement strand
TTATGGCCACTCTAACCCGGTAGGTTAATCATCTACGGAGACAGTGTCTGACGGGCAGTTTGACTGGGGCGGTCGCCTCCTAAAAGGTAACGGAGGCGCCCAAAGGTTCCCTCAGAATGGTTGGAAATCATTCGCAGAGTGTAAAGGTATAAGGGAGCTTGACTGCGAGAGCTACAACTCGAGCAGGGACGAAAGTCGGGCTTAGTGATCCGGTGGTTCCGTATGGAAGGGCCATCGCTCAACGGATAAAAGCTACCCTGGGGATAACAGGCTTATCTCCCCCAAGAGTTCACATCGACGGGGAGGTTTGGCACCTCGATGTCGGCTCGTCGCATCCTGGGGCTGTAGTCGGTCCCAAGGGTTGGGCTGTTCGCCCATTAAAGCGGCACGCGAGCTGGGTTCAGAACGTCGTGAGACAGTTCGGTCCCTATCCGTCGCGGGCGTAGGAAATTTGAGAGGATCTGCTCCTAGTACGAGAGGACCAGAGTGGACTTACCGCTGGTGTACCAGTTGTCTCGCCAGAGGCATCGCTGGGTAGCTATGTAGGGAAGGGATAAACGCTGAAAGCATCTAAGTGTGAAACCCACCTCAAGATGAGATTTCCCATGATTATATATCAGTAAGAGCCCTGAGAGAAGATCAGGTAGATAGGTTAGGAGTGGAAGTTGTGTGAGCAATGGAGCGGACTAATACTAATAGCTCGAGGACTTATCCAAAGAGTCAGAAGATATTGACAACGTGAGTTTAACTTGTTAGAATATAGATATTCAATTTTGAATGTTTAAGCATTCAGAGTTAAGTGACGATAGCCTAGGAGATACACCTGTACCCATGCCGAACACAGCAGTTAAGCCCTAGAACGCCGGAAGTAGTTGGGGGTTGCCCCCTGTGAGATAAGGTAGTCGCTTAGCAAGAGATTGAGCCTAGTAGATACTAGGCTCATTTGGGAGTTTAGCTTAGTTGGAATCGAGAGGTAATCGAGATTCCAATCGGCGGATAAGAGAAACGTAGTTTCTCACCGTTGGCTGAGTTAAACGACCATAAGGGAGTTTAGCTCAGCTGGGAGAGCATCTGCCTTACAAGCAGAGGGTCAGCGGTTCGATCCCGTTAACTCCCATTCAAGCGGGTGTAGTTTAGTGGTAAAACTACAGCCTTCCAAGCTGTTGTCGCGAGTTCGATTCTCGTCACCCGCTTTGAACTTTTGTTCAATTTTTACCAAGTTGTTTAACTTGGGCGCGTAGCTCAGGTGGTTAGAGCGCACGCCTGATAAGCGTGAGGTCGGTGGTTCGAGTCCACTCGTGCCCATTAATAGTATGGTCCGTTGGTCAAGGGGTTAAGACACCGCCTTTTCACGGCGGTAACACGGGTTCGAATCCCGTACGGACTATATTTTTGGAGGATTACCCAAGTCCGGCTGAAGGGAACGGTCTTGAAAACCGTCAGGCGTGTAAAAGCGTGCGTGGGTTCGAATCCCACATCCTCCTTTTTTAAAATTAACGCGGGATGGAGCAGCTCGGTAGCTCGTCGGGCTCATAACCCGAAGGTCGTAGGTTCAAATCCTGCTCCCGCAATTTGGCTCGGTAGCTCAGTTGGTAGAGCAATGGATTGAAGCTCCATGTGTCGGCGGTTCGATTCCGTCTCGCGCCATCAATTCAATAATCAGGAAGGGTAGCGAAGAGGCTAAACGCGGCGGACTGTAAATCCGCTCCTTCGGGTTCGGGGGTTCGAATCCCTCCCCTTCCATCCTTTACGGGCATAGTTTAAAGGTAGAACTAAGGTCTCCAAAACCTTCAGTGTGGGTTCAATTCCTACTGCCCGTGTTAATAATTATGGCGGGTGTGGTGAAGTGGTTAACACACCAGATTGTGGCTCTGGCATGCGTGGGTTCGATCCCCATCACTCGCCTATTTATTATTTACATTATTGGGGTATAGCCAAGCGGTAAGGCAAGGGACTTTGACTCCCTCATGCGTTGGTTCGAATCCAGCTACCCCAGTTAAATTTATGCCGGCGTGGCGGAATTGGCAGACGCGCTGGACTCAAAATCCAGTGTCCGCAAGGACGTGCCGGTTCGACCCCGGCCGCCGGTATAGATTATAAAAGGAGTTTTTACTCCTTTTTTTGTTTATTTTTTTTCTTTTTTGTGATATAATTAACCGGTAAAGTTTCTGCTAGTGAATTAGAAGGAGTTTATTTTGTCTGAAGTTGCAAATAAAATCGATCGATTTTTAAATTCTATTTTATTATTATCTGAGAATCAACATGAGATTTTAGTTGGGTCTTGTACAAGTGGTGTTTCATTAACCAACACTCAGGAACATATTTTGATGCTGGTTGCTGATGAAGCTCTAACCAATTCTGTCTTAGCAAAGAAATTGAATGTTAGTCAGGCAGCGATCACGAAGGCTGTGAAGCCCTTATTAAGTCAGGGGATGCTGGAGACTTATCGCGATGAAAATGATGCACGGGTTCTCTATTACCGCTTAACTGAGATTGGTAAGCCGATTGCCTTAGAGCATCAGCACCACCATCTGCATACCCTTCACACTTATGAGGATGTTTTGTCGAAGTTTACTAAGAATGAGCAAGGGGTCATTTCGCGGTTTTTAGATTTATTGGAAGAGGAGTTATAGTTTGAGGTATATTACGGTTTCAAATTTATCGTTCTATTATGATCGAGAACCGGTTCTGGAAGGGATCAATTACTACTTAGATAGTGGGGAGTTTGTTACCTTGACCGGGGAGAATGGGGCTGCTAAGTCAACCTTGATTAAGGCTAGCCTTGGCATCTTACAGCCCAAGGTTGGGACTGTTGAGATTTCAAAGACGAATGTGAAGGGAAAGAAGTTAAGGATTGCTTATTTGCCGCAACAAATTGCTAGTTTTAATGCAGGGTTTCCAAGTACGGTCTATGAATTTGTGAAATCAGGTCGGTACCCTCGTAAAGGATGGTTTCGAAAGTTGAATGAGCACGATGAAAAACATATTCTGAAGAGTTTAGAATCTGTTGGGATGCTGGAGTTCAAGGATCGGGCGATTGGTTCTTTGTCTGGTGGTCAGAAACAGCGGGCTGTCATTGCTAGGATGTTTGCTTCAGATCCGGATATCTTTGTTTTAGATGAACCTACGACAGGGATGGATGCGACGACAAAGAGTGATTTTTATGAGTTGATGCATCACAGTGCGCATCACCATCAAAAATCTGTTTTGATGATTACGCATGATCCTGAAGAGGTTAACCAATTTGCGGATCGGAATATTCATTTGGTTCGTGACCAAAGCTCTCCTTGGAGATGTTTTAATGTCCATGATACTGAAGGGGAGGGTGACCATGCTTGATTTATTCCAGTATGATTTTATGCAACGGGCCTTGTTGGCTATGGTTGCCATGAGTCTTTTTTCTCCTGTATTAGGGATTTTCTTGATTTTAAGACGGCAGAGTCTTATGAGTGATACGCTAAGTCACGTCTCTCTTGCGGGTGTCGCTTTTGGGCTTTTCCTTGGGATCTCTCCAACGCTCTCGACCATGATCATTGTCATTATTGCTGCGGTTTTTCTTGAGTATTTGCGGACCTTATTTAAGGACTTTATGGAGATCGGGACGGCAATTTTAATGTCCACAGGTCTTGCCCTAGCTTTGGTACTGATGCGTGGTGGTGGGAAGAGCTCGATGAGCTTGGATCAGTATTTGTTTGGTTCTACCCTAACCATTACGGATGAACAGGTGATCGCCTTGTTTGTGATTGCTTTCGTTGTATTAGTGCTGACGGCCTTATTCTTGCGGCCTATGTATATTTTGACCTTTGATGAAGATACGGCCTTTGTGGATGGGCTTCCGGTCCGGACCATGTCCATCTTATTTAATGTGGTAACGGGGGTTGCTATCGCCTTGATGATTCCTGCAGCAGGATCGTTATTGGTTTCAACCATCATGGTCTTACCGGCTAGTATTGCGCTGAAATTAGGGAAGAACTTCCGTGGGGTCATGCTGCTTGCGGTCATTATTGGCTTTATCGGGATGTTTAGTGGGTTGATTTTGTCTTATATTGCAGATACACCAGCGAGTGCCAGCATCACGCTTTTATTTGTGGCCTTGTTCTTGCTTGTGAATCTTGGATCACGTTTGAGGAAGTAAATATGAAATTTAAAAAAATAGGTTTAATGTTGTTGGTGGCTTTTGCCCTTATCTTGACTGCTTGTGGTAAAAGTCAGAGTCAAAATGGAAAATTAAAAGTGATGACCACTTTTTATCCTGTTTATGATTTTACAAAAAATATTGTCGGAGATGAAGGAACGGTAGACCTGCTCATTGGAGCGGGATCAGAGCCTCATGAATATGAATTGTCTGCTAAGGGGCGGGCTATGATTCAAGATTCGGATGTTTTCGTCTATGAGAATGAAAACATGGAAACGTGGGTTCCAAATCTTTTGAAATCAATGAAGGATAAGAAAACCAAAGTGATCGATGCTACCAAGGGCATGGTCTTGCTTCCTGGATTGGAAGAGGAACATGAACACGAAGGGGGCGAAGAACACCATCATGAATATGATCCTCACCTTTGGCTCTCTCCACATCGTGCAATGAAGATGGTAGAGTCGATTCGCGATCAGTTGGTCGCAGCTTATCCAGATAAGAAAAAGACGTTTGAGAAAAATGCGCAAGCTTATTTGAAGAAGTTACAGGCTTTGGATCAAGCTTATCAGGATGGCTTGAAAGATGCGAAACAAAAGAATTTTGTAACCCAGCATGCTGCTTTCCGTTATTTAGCACTGGATTATGGCTTGAATCAGGTGGCCATTTCAGGGATTTCACCTGATAGTGAGCCATCTGCTGCACGATTGCGTGAATTGACAGAATATATCAAGAAAAATGAGATCAAGGTCATTTACTTTGAGGAAAATGCTTCTAAGTCCTTGGCGAAAACCTTGTCTTCTGAAGCAGGAGTCGAGTTGGCTGTTTTGAATCCTTTGGAAAGCCTAACGGATCAAGAAATGAAAGATGGCGAAGACTACGTGTCTGTTATGAAGGAGAATCTGAAGGCATTAGAGAAAACAACCTCGCAAGCCGGTAAGGACATTCAACCGGAACATGAGGAAGATTCTAAGACGGTTCAAAAGGGCTATTTTGAGGATAGTCAAGTGAAGGATCGTAGCTTGGAAAATTATGCAGGTGACTGGCAATCGGTTTATCCATTCTTGCAAGATGGAACCTTGGATCAGGTCTTTGATTATAAGGCAAAATTAAATCCGACCATGACTGCTGCTGAGTATAAGGAATATTATACCAAGGGTTACCAAACAGACATTGATCGGATTAAGATTGATAAGGATTCAATGGAGTTTTATCAAAAAGGATCTTCTAAGAAATATACCTATAAATACGTAGGGAAACACATTTTGACTTATAAGAAGGGGAATCGTGGTGTTCGTTATCTCTTTGAAGCCAAGGAGAGCGATGCGGGAGACTTCAAATATGTTCAATTTAGTGACCATGAAATCACTCCTGTAAAGGCAGCTCACTTCCACATTTTCCATGGAGGAAAGAGTCAAGAAGCGCTTTATGATGAGTTGGAAAATTGGCCAACTTATTATCCTTCCAACTTATCTGGTTTAGAAGTGGCACAGGAAATGCTGGCTCACTGAAAGTAGTATTCAAAGAGAGATTGGGATGTATTATCCCGGTCTTTTTTTGATCCGAAATAGGAAGTAGAGCTTGTCAAATGTTTGAAAATACGTTACAATGAAGGGGCTTTAAACTAAAAAAATGTATGGGGAATTTTAAATGAAAAAAGTTGGTGCAATTCTGGTGAGTTTTCTTAGTGTGCTCCTGTTGGTGGCTTGTTCGCAACAGAGCGCGAGTAAGAAATCAGATTCTTCTTCTAGTCAAACGAGTGCTTCTTCTGAGGTGAAAAAGACGACAGCTTCTAGTTCAGAAGTGAAGGAGAAAGAAAAAAAAGAAGAGAAGAAAATGGATCTTGAGGCTATTGCTAATGGGGATTACAGCAGTATTGCTGGTGTCTGGCAAGATGATAAAGGAAACAAGTTGGTCTTTAACGACAAAGGGTTGGTTTCACAAGAGTTGGAGGGCTATGGTGCTTCTTTGACGGATTATGGAACAGCATCTGAAGGCATTTATGGTGGTCGTGATGGTGGCTTCTTGTTGGAGTATATTCCTGCGGGAGTAACCATTGGTGATCAGGTCGATGATCAAGGGCAAGTTGTTTTTAAGGATACATCCGATGCCTCTAAGAACCGCTTGTGGTCTGGTGTTGGAATCGCTAGTTTTGGGGAACAAGGATCGATCTACTATCATGTAGGAGATGAATAATAGAAAAAAGTCGTCTGCTTTCAGACGACTTTTTTTATGGATGTGGGGGGAGCCAAGAAAGATCGAACTGAAGCAGCTGGGCTTCAAGGAGATCTTGGTGGGCAATCTCTTGCCGCTCTTTGCCATCTAATCGGGCTTTTTGGATAAAATAGGCACCTGTAGTATGGGAGTTAGCGCAAATTTTGAGCTCATGGTTTGGAAGATGGAGAAGAACTTCTTTAAAGAGAGGGAGCCCTAGATCATAGATTGGTTTTCCTGGACAGGTTGGGTAGAGTCCAAGGACCGACCAGATGTACCAAGCAGATAGGCTACCGTTGTCCTCATCACCTGGATAGGCTTGGAAATCTTGATGGAAAGCTTGGGAACGGATCTGGTGGATAAGGAGATTGGTATATTCGGGGTGAAGGCTGTGGCGGAAGAGGTAGGGAATGTGAAAGCTAGGCTGATTGGAGATGGCAATCTGCCCAAATGGAGCCTGGGCCATTTCACTCATTTCGTGGATTTCATAGCCATATCCTCTTACGTCAAATTGAGGTCTTTGATTGGCCAGATCCAGCAGTCGTTGGGTGAAGGCTTTTTTTCCGCCCATCAGCTCTATCAGGCCGGAGAGGTCGTGTAAGGCTCCAAAAGTAGCCTGGGTTGCAGAGCATTCTGCATAATCTCCTCCCCAGCTGGTAGGAGAGAAGGGCTCTTTAAAGTTGCCATTGGTGGATCGCGCTCTCATGAAGCCCGTTTGGGCATCGTACAATATTCGGTAGGAGAGGCTGGAAGCAGCATACTGAGTGGCTGTTTCTGCATGCCCCAATTGCTTGGCGACGGTGGCAATGCAAAAATCACTATAAGCATAATCGAGGCTGTGGCTAACACTTTCGCGAAAATCTTCAGGTAAGTAGCCAAGTAGCTTGTAGCTTTCATTGCCATGGCGACCAAAATGTTGCATAGGATCTGTTTTTTGGGCTGTCTGGAGCATGGCTGTGAGCATGTTTTCATGTAGGTCTGGTGCAATCCCTTTTGTGACAGCATCTGCGAAGATTCCATCGATAAGGGTGCCTGGCATCATCCCTCGTTCATCTGGGGCCAACCATTTTGGTAGAAAACCAGTATCCTGGTAAGTATTTAAAAATCCTTCGAGGAAGTGACGGTAGTAATCGGGGTAGACAAGGCTATAGAGCGGAAAAGAGGTCCGAAAGAGATCCCAAAAACCGACATTCGTATAAGCTTTTCCTGGTTTGATTTCATTATGGGTGACATCCAGGTGCCAGTCATTTCCCTCGGTATCTGTTTCATAAAAGGTTTGAGGAAAAAGGAGGAGTCGGTACAGGCAGTGGTCGAAAAAGGCTTGATCACATCCTCCGTTATCTTTCACTTCAATTCGTTTTAGTAGCTGATTCCATTGATCGGCTGCTTCTTTTTTAGCTTTTTCTAAAGAAAGGTGGGGAAGATGACTGTAAGCCATGTCTTGGGACAGATAAGAGCTTCCTAATTGAACGGTCACTTCCTTGCTAGCAAAGGTGAGAAAAAGATCTTGATCGATGTGAGTGACGTTCTCGATTGGCTGGCTAAATTGCCACTGGAGATAGAAAGAGTAGGGAGTATCTGCGGTGTGGGCCTGATCCAGAATGTGGAAGTGACAGGTGTGGTCTGTAAGGGTCAAGTCCCCTAGTTCATTTGCTGCATGAAAGCAGAGAGTCAATTTTTCTGGCGCTTGAAAGCGCATGACAGCCCCGTAGCGGCTTGGAACCAGCTCGCTTTGAATCTGATAACGTTCCGAAAAAATACGGAGGTAGTGGGGCTGAAAAAGAGCTTCTTTCAGCGAATAACTGCTCTGGCGACGGAAGAGGTCGGAACTTGTAACTTCTCCTGTGATGGGAGTGATGATGCACCAAGCGTAGTCTCCGATCCAAGGACTAGGCTGGTGGGTGAGGCGAAACCCCTGAAAAATAGGGAGATTGGGGTTGAAAAACCAAGCCCCTCGTTCATCTGTCATCTGAGGAAGGAAGTAGTTCATTCCAAAAGGAACTCCGGTATAAGGGAGGGTGTTTCCGTGCGAATAGTGGGGATGATTATCGCTTCCCCAGCGGGTATCGATGGTCTGGCAAGTAGTGTGCATCTGGTCTCCTTTTTCTTCATCAACCTTAAATGGTCTGTGTTTTTCTTTGGACACGCAGTGGTATTTTCTTCATTGTATCAAAGTGTTGTCAAATATGATAGCGTTTTTATCAAATGGAAAATTTTGTAGAAAAAGGGCTATAGTTTGCGTATGTATTTCCCCTTTGAAATCTTTTATACTGAATAGGAAAGAATCGATACGTGTGAGGAAAATAAATGACCTATTCAAAAGAAATTGTGCGAGAATGGCTGGACCAAGTAGCAGAACGTGCCAAGGAGTACCCTGAGTGGGTGGATGTCTTTGAACGTTGCTACACAGATACCTTAGACAATACAGTTGAAATTTTAGAAGACGGTTCAACTTTTGTGCTAACAGGGGATATCCCAGCTATGTGGTTGCGTGACTCTACTGCTCAATTGAGACCTTATCTTCATGTAGCTAAAAGAGACCCTCTCTTGCGCCAGAGCATTGCTGGCTTGGTCAAACGTCAGATGACTTTAATCCTCAAGGATCCCTATGCTAACTCTTTTAATATTGAAGAGAACTGGAAGGGGCATCACGAGACCGACCATACAGATCTCAATGGCTGGATTTGGGAACGCAAGTATGAAGTGGATTCGCTGTGCTATCCCTTGCAGTTAGCTTATCTCCTTTGGAAAGAAACTGGTGAGACTAGCCAGTTTGATGAAACTTTTGTTACGGCGACCAAGGAGATCCTTCATCTCTGGACAGTGGAACAAGACCACAAGAACTCTCCTTATCGTTTTGTTCGGGATACGGATCGTAAGGAAGACACGTTAGTGAATGACGGCTTTGGTCCTGACTTTGCCGTGACAGGGATGACCTGGTCAGCCTTTCGTCCGAGTGATGACTGCTGTCAGTATAGCTATCTGATTCCATCCAATATGTTTGCAGTGGTTGTCTTGGGTTATGTGCAAGAAATCTTTGCAGAGTTGAATCTAGCTGATAGTGAAAGCATCATTGCTGACGCTAAACGTCTGCAGGCTGAGATTCAAGAAGGGATCGAAAATTATGCCTACACCACTAACAGCAAGGGTGAGAAGATTTATGCCTTTGAGGTAGATGGTTTGGGAAATGCTAGCATCATGGATGATCCTAACGTACCAAGTTTGTTAGCTGCTCCCTATCTGGGTTACTGTGCTATTGACGATGAGGTCTACCAAGCTACTCGTCGGACTATTTTGAGCCCTGAAAATCCTTACTTCTATGAAGGGAAGTACGCAAGTGGACTCGGAAGTTCCCATACCTTTTATCGCTATATTTGGCCGATTGCTTTATCCATCCAAGGATTGACAACGACGGACAAGGCAGAGAAGAAATTCTTGCTGGACCAGTTGGTTGCTTGCGATGGTGGCACGGGTGTCATGCACGAAAGCTTCCACGTAGATGATCCGACTAAATACTCGCGCGAATGGTTCTCTTGGGCCAACATGATGTTCTGCGAATTGGTCTTGGATTACTTGGATATTCGTTAATGAGCTGTCGCTCAACAGATTCTTCTAAAGAATCACAAATCTATTTTTAAATTTAAGTTAGAATGAGGTTTTACTCATGGAAAATGTTGTTGTACATATCATCTCTCACAGCCACTGGGATCGTGAGTGGTATCTACCTTTTGAAAGCCACCGCATGCAATTGGTGGAACTGTTTGACAATCTGTTTGATCTTTTTGAAAATGATCCTGAATTCAAAAGCTTCCACTTGGATGGCCAAACCATTGTCCTTGACGACTATTTAGAAATTCGCCCTGAAAACCGTGACAAGGTGCAGCGTTATATCGACGAAGGCAAGCTCAAGATTGGTCCTTTTTATATCTTGCAGGATGATTACTTGATTTCCAGTGAAGCTAACGTCCGCAATACCTTGATTGGACAAGCGGAATGTGCCAAATGGGGCAAATCTACTCAGATTGGTTACTTCCCAGATACCTTTGGAAATATGGGACAAGCTCCTCAAATCCTTCAAAAATCAGGCATTCACGTAGCAGCCTTTGGTCGCGGTGTCAAACCAATCGGATTTGACAACCAAGTTCTTGGAGATGAGCAATTCACCTCTCAATTTTCTGAAATGTACTGGCAAGGGGCGGATGGTAGCCGTGTGCTGGGTATTCTTTTTGCCAACTGGTACAGTAACGGAAATGAAATTCCAGTGGATAAAGATGAAGCTTTGGCTTTCTGGAAACAAAAATTGGCAGATGTTCGTGACTATGCATCGACCAACCAATGGTTGATGATGAATGGTTGTGACCACCAACCGGTTCAACGAAACTTGAGTGAAGCCATTCGTGTGGCCAACGAACTCTTTCCTGACGTGACCTTTATTCACAGTTCTTTTGATGACTACGTGCAAGCAGTGGAAAGTGCGCTCCCTGAACAATTATCAACCGTTACAGGAGAATTGACCAGCCAGGAAACCGATGGTTGGTACACACTGGCAAATACATCTTCTTCTCGGATTTATCTCAAACAAGCCTTCCAAGAAAATAGCAACTTACTCGAGCAAGTGGTCGAACCTTTGACCATCATCACTGGTGGACATCACCACAAGGATCAGTTGACCTATGCCTGGAAGACGCTCTTGCAAAATGCGCCACACGATAGTATTTGTGGATGTAGCGTGGATGATGTTCACCGCGAAATGGAAGTTCGTTTTGCCAAGGTCAATCAAGTTGGAAACTTTGTCAAGACCAACCTTCTGAACGAATGGAAGGGTAAACTAGCGACTCAAAAAGCCCAGAGTGAGCATCTCTTTACGGTCATCAATACAGGCTTGCATGATAAGGTGGATACCGTCAGCACGATCGTCGATGTAGCGGTTTGTCCATTTAAGGAGTTGCATCCTACAGAAGGCTTCAAGAAAATGGCAGCTTTGACCTTGCCAGACTATCATGTAGAAGATTTAGACGGTCATCTTGTAGAAGCTGAGATTGAAGACTTGGGAGCAAGCTTTGGCTATACCTTGCCTAAGGATAAATTCCGCCAACCCTATATTGCACGTCAAGTGCGCGTGACGGTTCCGGTTCATTTGGCAGCCTTGTCTTGGACGACCTTCCAGCTCTTAGAAGGTAAAGCACCTCATCATGATGGTCTGTTCCAAAATGGGGTGATCGATACACCATTTGTAACCCTTAGTATCGATGAAGGTTTGACCCTCTATGATAAAACGACCAATGAGGCTTATGAGGATTTCCTTCGCTTCGAAGACCGCGGTGATATCGGAAATGAATATATCTACTTCCAACCAAAAGGGACAGAGCCAATCTATGCGGACTTAACAGCTTATGAGGTCTTGGAAAACAATGCTCGCTATGCCAAAATCTTGCTCAAGCATGACTTGACCATTCCAGTCAGCGCAGATGAACAATTGGATGCGGAGCAAAGAGGGATTATCGAGTTCATGAGACGAGATGCAGGTCGCTCAGAAGAGCTGACAACCATCCCTCTTGAAACGGAGATGATCATCTTTGTAGATGATCCGCAAATTCGCTTCAAGACGCGCTTCACCAATACAGCCAAGGATCACCGTATCCGCCTCTTGGTTAAGACTCACAATACGCGTCCAAGCAACGACTCGGAAAGCATTTATGAGGTGGTGACACGGCCAAATAAACCAGCCGCTTCTTGGAAAAATCCTGAAAATCCTCAACACCAACAAGCCTTTGTCAGCTTGTATGATGATGTCAAAGGAGTGACAGTAGCTAACAAAGGATTGAACGAATATGAAATCCTTGGAGACGACACAATAGCTGTAACCCTTCTTCGTGCTTCAGGAGAACTCGGTGACTGGGGCTATTTCCCAACACCAGAAGCACAATGCTTGCGGGCCTTTGAGGTGGAATATGCAGTGGAATGCCATCAAGCTCAGGGCCGCTTCTCAGCTTTCCGTCGTGCCAAAGCCTTCCAGGTACCATTTACAGATCTTCAAGTTGCAAAACAAGAGGGTAGCGTTGCAGCAACGGGAAGTCTCTTTAACCATCCGGCACTGAACTTGCCACAAGTATGTCCAACAGCCTTTAAGGTAGCAGAAAATGAAGAAGGTTACATCCTTCGCTATTACAATATGAGCCAAGAAAATGTGCGCGTGTCAGAAGGGCAACAAACGGTTGTCGATCTTCTGGAGCAACCGTATCCGGTCCACTCAGGACTATTGGCACCACAGGAAATTCGAACAGAATTGATCAAAAAAGAAGAAATTTAATTTCAAAAAGTAAACATAAACAGAAAGGAGGAGCGAAAAAAGTAAGAACCGACTGCTTTTCTCGCTCCTTTTTGCAGGTGAAAGCAATGACCATTGCAACGATTGATATCGGAGGGACTGGGATTAAGTTTGCTAGTCTCACTCCTGATGGAAAGATTTTAGATAAGGCCAGCACCCCAACGCCAAAAACTCTAGAGGATTTGCTGGCTTGGTTGGACCAACGCTTGTCAGAACGTGACTACCGTGGGATTGCCATAAGTGTCCCAGGAGCCGTTCATCAAGAAACCGGGGTGATTGAGGGGATCAGTGCCATTCCTTATATCCATGGTTTTTCTTGGTATGAGGCGCTTGCTCATCATAAGCTCCCTGTCCATTTAGAAAATGATGCCAACTGTGTTGGACTGAGTGAATTGCTGGCGCATCCTGAGATTGAAAATGCAGCCTGTGTTGTCATTGGCACAGGAATTGGTGGGGCTATGATTATCAATGGTAAGCTTCACCGTGGTCGCCATGGTTTGGGTGGAGAGTTTGGTTACATGACAACCATCGAACCAGCAGAAAAACTCAATAACTGGTCACAATTAGCTTCTACAGGAAACATGGTTCGTTATGTGATTGAAAAATCAGGTCAGTCAGACTGGGATGGCCGTAAGGTTTATCAAGAGGCTGCAGCAGGCAATGCCCTTTGCCAAGAAGCCATTGAGCGGATGAATCGAAATCTAGCTCAAGGGCTCCTCAATATTCAGTACCTAATCGACCCAGATGTCATTAGCCTCGGTGGCTCTATCAGTCAGAACCCAGATTTTATCAAAGGGGTGCAAAAAGCGGTAGACGTCTTTGTGGAAAGATATGAAGAGTATACAATTGCGCCAGTGATCCAAGCTTGCACCTATCAGGCAGATGCCAATCTCTACGGTGCCCTTGTCAATTGGTTACAGGAGGAAAACCAATGGTAACTTTTACAGGACTTAGTTCCAAACAAGCCCAAGCTATCGAAGCATTAAAAAAGCACATTTCTCTACCAGATGTAGAAGTGGCGGTCACCCAGTCTGACCAAGCTTCTATCTCTATCAAAGGTGAGGGTGGAGAATATCAATTGACTTATCGCAAACCTCACCAACTCTATCGCGCCTTGTCTGTTCTCGCAACAGATTTGGTAGAAGGTGATAAGGTAGAGATTGAAGAACAAGCGGCTTATGAAGATTTAGCCTACATGGCGGACTGTTCGCGAAATGCAGTTCTAAATGTTGCATCAGCCAAGCAGATGATTGAAGTCTTGGCTCTGATGGGTTATTCAACCTTTGAGCTCTACATGGAAGACACCTATCAGATTGAAGGGCAACCTTATTTTGGTTATTTCCGCGGGGCTTATTCAGCTGAAGAATTACAGGAAATTGAAGCCTACGCCCAGCAGTTTGACATGACCTTTGTACCATGTATCCAGACCTTGGCCCACTTGTCAGCTTTTGTCAAGTGGGGTGTCAAAGAAGTCCAGCAACTCCGCGATGTAGAGGACATTCTCCTTATCGGTGAAGAAAAAGTTTATGACCTGATTGACGGCATGTTTGCGACTTTGTCTAAGCTCCAAACACGCAAGGTCAATATCGGCATGGACGAAGCCCACTTGGTTGGTTTGGGACGCTATCTCATCTTAAATGGTGTTGTGGACCGTAGCCTCCTCATGTGTCAACATTTGGAGCGCGTGCTGGATATTGCAGACAAGTATGGTTTCCACTGCCAGATGTGGAGCGATATGTTCTTCAAACTCATGTCAGCAGATGGCCAGTACGACCGTGATGTGGAAATTCCAGAGGAAACACGCGTTTATCTTGATCGTCTCAAAGACCGTGTGACCTTGGTTTACTGGGATTATTATCAGGATAGCGAAGAAAAATACAACCGTAACTTCGGTAATCACCACAAGATTAGCCAGGATATTGCCTTTGCAGGTGGTGCTTGGAAATGGATTGGTTTTACACCACACAACCATTTCAGTCGTCTCATCGCTGTCGAAGCTAATAAAGCCTGCCGTGCTAATCAGATCAAGGAAGTCATTGTGACGGGTTGGGGAGATAATGGTGGTGAAACAGCTCAGTTTTCGGTCCTGCCAAGCTTGCAAATCTGGGCAGAACTCAGCTACCGCAATGATTTAGACCGTTTGTCTGCTCACTTCAAGACCAATACAGGTCTATCCGTTGAGGACTTTATGCAACTTGACCTAGCCAATCTCTTACCAGACCTACCAGATAATCTCAGTGGTATCAACCCTAATCGCTATGTCTTTTATCAGGATGTTCTCTGCCCTATTCTTGACAGACACATGACACCTGAACAGGACAAGCCCCACTTTGCTAAAGCTGCTGAGACCCTTGCTGACATTAAAGAAAAAGCAGGCGCCTATGCTTATCTTTTCGAAACTCAGGCCCAGTTGAATGCCATTTTAAGTAGTAAAGTGGATGTGGGACGACGCATTCGTCAAGCCTATCAAACAGGTGATAAAGAGAGCTTGCAACAAATTGCTAGGGAAGAATTACCAAAACTTAGAAGCCAGATTGAAACCTTCCACAAGCTCTTTAGCCAGCAATGGTTGAAAGAAAACAAGGTCTTTGGCTTGGATACAGTAGATATTCGTATGGGTGGACTCTTGCAACGAATTAAGCGAGCAGAAAGCCGTATTGAGGACTATCTAACTGGTTCCATCTCACGTATCGATGAACTAGAAGTAGAGATTCTACCATTCAACGATTTCTACGGAGATCAGGACTTCGCAGCCACAACAGCTAATCAATGGCATACCATTGCGACTGCGTCAACTATTTATACAACGTAAAAAATGCCAAGTTGGATGACAGATGTCTTATCCACGGTGGATAGGAGTAGAAGAGGAGCTGTGTTTACCATCGCCCTTTTCTACTCCTTTTTTAAAGCTATGTCATAAATTTGTAGAATTTTTTCTATAATTAGGAGTTTGAAAAGAGAAAATGGCTATCTTATAATAAGTATTGTAAACGCTACCAAAGTGAAAACACGCTCAAGGCTCAAAGGGGGGAGTTAAATGAAAAAGTTTGTAAGGACTCTGAGAGAAAATTTCATTTTTCTTTTAATGGTCTTACCTGGTGCAGCGTGGTTAATCTTATTCTTCTATATTCCGGTTTTTGGGAATATCGTAGCATTTAAGGACTATCATATTACAGGAGAAGGCTTCATCGACAGTGTCATGAAGAGTAAATGGGTTGGCTTTGACAACTTCAAGTTCCTCTTTAGTTCCAAAGATGCCTACATTATTACAAGAAATACGGTCTTGTACAACTTAGGATTTATCTTCTTAGGATTGATTGTTTCCGTTGGGATCGCCATCATCTTTAGTGAGTTGAGATCAAAAAGAGTGGTCAAGGTGCTTCAAACCTCCATGCTCTTCCCATACTTCCTATCATGGGTTATCATCAGCTTCTTCACCGATGCCTTCCTGAACGTGGACAAAGGATTGGTCAACCACATCTTAACTTCATTTGGTATGAAAGCCATCAATTTCTATTCGGAATTGTGGATCTGGCCAGCGCTTCTCCTCTTCTTAGGAATCTGGAAAGGCTTTGGTTATAGTAGTGTCATGTACTATGCAACCATCATGGGAATTGACCCAACTTACTATGAAGCAGCGACCGTGGATGGTGCGTCTAAGTGGCAACGCATTCGCAATATCACTATTCCTCAGTTGTCTTCCTTGATCACGGTCTTGACCATTCTTGCAGTCGGAAATATCTTCCGCGCAGACTTCGGTCTCTTCTACCAAATCCCGCATAATGCTGGAGCGCTCTATAGTGTGACCAACGTTATTGATGTTTATGTCTACAACGGTTTGACCAAGTCAGGGGATATCGGGATGACAGCAGCAGCCGGTCTTTACCAATCGGTAGTCGGTTTGGTTCTTGTTTTAATCTCAAATATCATTGCCCGTCGCATTGATAAGAATGCCGCTCTCTTCTAGAAAGGAGGATCGTATGAAAAAATCAACCATTCAAAAAGAAAAAATTGATAATGTCGGGATCCATTCTTTCAGTAAGAAGAGCAACTTCTTCTTTACCTTGTTGTTGACCTTAGTCGGATTGACCTGTGTACTTCCCTTCATCTTCGTTGTCATGATCTCTTTGACAGACGAACAAAGTTTGGCAGTCCATGGATTCCAATTCTGGCCGGCAAAATTTGGATTTGATGGTTACCTTTTCTTGGTACAGTTCAAAGACAAAATCTTGCAAGCCCTCTTCATTACCTTGTTTGTGACCATTGTGGGGACAGCATGTAATGTCTTTATCACAACAACCTATGCTTATGCGATCTCACGGAGTACCTTTAAATACCGCAAGTTCTTTACCGTATTTTCACTCCTTAGTATGCTCTTTAGTGCAGGGTTGGTACCGGGCTATATTGTCACCACTCAACTCTTGCAATTGGGTGATACCATCGGGGCTTTGATTATCCCAATGTTGCTTAGCCCATTTAACATCATCTTGATGCGGACCTTCTTTAAACGGACCATTCCAGAAGCCATTCTTGAATCCGCTCGGATCGATGGGGCAAGTGAAACACGGATCTTCTTCCAAATCTGCTTGCCATTGTCTCTACCAGGGATTGCGACTATCAGTTTGTTCACTGCTTTAGGATTCTGGAACGACTGGTTCAACGCCCTCCTCTATATTAAGAGTGACAACCTTTACCCATTGCAATACCTCTTGATGCAAATCCAAAACAATATGGATTACATCGCTAAAAACGTCGGGGTATCCGGCCAATTGGCAGGAGCTGTACAATCCATCCCACGGGAAACAGGACGTATGGCCATGGTGGTTGTGGCAACAGTGCCAATCGCCATTCTCTATCCATTCTTCCAACGCTACTTTGTAAAAGGCTTGACCATCGGTGGTGTGAAAGAATAACATCGTTCATTGAAAATCAACAGGATTTTCAACTCATAACTTAGTCTAAAAAGAAAATAACATAAAGGAGATTTTTCTTATGAAAAATTGGAAAAAATATGCGTTAGCATCTGCTAGTGTCATCGCTCTTGGAGCTACTCTTGCTGCTTGTGGAAGCCTTACAGGTAACAACAAGAAATCTGCAACAACTGAAGACGGTAAACCAATCATCAAGATGTACCAAATCGGTGATAAACCAGATAACTTGGATGTTCTTCTTAAAAATGCCAACAAGATCATTGAAAAGAAAGTTGGCGCAAAATTGGATATCCAATATCTTGGTTGGGGTGACTACGCACAAAAAATGAACGTCATCATCTCATCTGGTGAAAACTATGATATTGCCTTTGCCAACAACTACGTTATCAATGCTCAAAAAGGTGCCTATGCTGACTTGACAGAATTGTACAAGAAAGAAGGGAAAGAACTTTACAAAGCACTTGACCCAGCATACATCAAAGGGAACACTGTAAATGGCAAGATCTATGCTGTTCCAGTAGCAGCCAACGTTGCATCTTCTCAAAACTTTGCCTTCAACGGACCACTTCTTGAAAAATATGGTATCGACGTTTCAAACGTCAAAGACTATGCTTCTCTTGAACCAGTCTTGAAAGCTATCAAAGAAAAAGATCCAAACGTTGTTCCATTTGCAATGAACAAGAGCTACGGTGGACCTTCAGATGACTTCGACTATGTGGCTGTTGATGGACTTCCATTCGTTGTTGACTTGAAAGGTGACACTACTAAGATCGTTGACCGTTACACAATTCCTCGTTATGTAGAAAACTTGAAGACTCTTCACAAATACTACGAAGCAGGATACATTCCAAAAGACGTAGCAACGAGCGACACTGGTTATGATCTTTCTCAAGATACATGGTTGGTTCGTGAAGAAACAGTAGGACCAGCTGACTACGGTAACAGCTTGCTTTCTCGTGTAGCAAACCGTAAGATCGACATCAAACCATTTACTGAACTGTACAAGAAAAACAACACCACTCAAGTAGCTAACTTTGTTATCTCAAACAACTCTAAGAACAAAGAAAAAGCCATGGAAGTGTTGAACCTCTTGAACACTGATCCAGAACTCTTGAACGGCCTTGTTTATGGACCAGAAGGCAAGAACTGGGAAAAAGTTGCCGGTAAAGAAAACCGTGTCAAAGTCTTGGATGGCTACAACGGAAACACTCACATGTCTGGATGGAACACTGGTAACAACTGGATTCTTTACATCAACGAAAACGTAACAGATGAACAAATTGCACAATCTAAGAAAGATTTGGAAACTGCAAAAGAATCTCCAGCACTTGGCTTCATCTTTAACACAGACAAAGTGAAATCAGAAATCACTGCTCTTACAAATACTTTGAACCAATTCGCAGGTGCGATCAATACTGGTACTGTGGATCCTGAAGTAGAAGTTCCTAAGATGCTTGAAAAATTGAAATCAGAAGGTGCTTACCAAAAAGTGCTTGACGAAATGCAAAAACAATACGACGAATTCCTTGCTTCTAAAAAATAAGAAACAGGTCGTGTGAAAAGGCTTTGGGGCTGTCTCCAAGGCCTTTTTAAGTTTTTATGAAAATGAATCCTGGAAATGAAAATCAATATTTCAATTCACTAATGCAAATATGAGGAAAGCGTTTTATTTTTATGATATAATAGAATAACTAATTGGGAAAGAGGCTGAATGATGGGAAAAATCATCGAGTTCATTTTTACGAGAGTCTATGTTGCTATGCTGGTAACAGGGATTTTTTGGGTCTTGACGATCTGTGGGGGTGTTCTGCTAGGAGTAGGACCGGCTAGTGCCACTATCATGAGCCTCTATGCGGAAAATGGCATGACCTACAAGGACTATCATTGGTCACGCGCTTGGGAACTCTTCAAAGAAAATCTACGCCCGGCTAATCAAGTCTTTTACACCTTCTTTGCCATTGAAGGGGTTCTCCTTTATGGCATGTACCTCATGATCCAGATTCCTCACTTGAATTTCTTCCAAATTTTGGTTCTTTTGTTTAATCTGGTTTTTCTCTTGGTTGCGCCTCTAGCTTACGCCGTTTATTTGAAATTGCAAGTTCATTTCGATCTCTCTTATGCCAATAGTATCAAGCTCAGTTTGATCGGAATGTTGCTGGACATTCGTCCGGTTCTCAAGTTCATCCTTGGAACTGCGCTACTTGGCGTCATTAGCTACTATATGCCAGCCCTTCTCTTTTTCGTCTTGATCGGTGTATGGCATTTCTTTGTCAATGATATCTTTGACCCTGTTTATCAAAATATCCACGAAAAATTGGTATCCTAACGATGAAAAAAATCTGGTTAAGTACGCTTTTAAAATTCTACGCCTATGTCATGGTGGTCATTTTGACCATTATGGGTCTCGTCGTAGCGGGGATCTCTTGGAAAAACCAGCAAACTGAAGCCGATCGGATTGCCCAACGGGTCTTGACTGAAGTCGTGACGGATCTCGAGACCTCTTATCAGCGGGTCACACAAGAAGGGCGTAGTCTCGTTGAAAACCCTGCAAAGTTAGAAGGGGTTTATCGCTATTTTACCTTGTCACCATCGGAGTATGAGACTTGGCGATTGAATGCCCAGTTCCCTTCTTATATCCAATTGTCCCTACATAAGAATATTGACAGTCTCTATTTGAGCAATAAAAACATCGAGGGCATCGATGTCACCTTGTCTGATTACAAGACAGTATTTGTCTCTACCCGGCAATCGAAGGGGGGGAAGCAAGTTTCAGCGGACCATTACAAGGCTCCTGCGACAGCCATTCCGGTTCCTTTGACAGATCCGACTACGGGTGCTGGAGTTGGGATCGCTTATATGACGCTGGACCAGGAAATTTTGACGGCAGCAATTGACAATGCTAGAGGAGATCTACCGGTTGCTGTGCGGATCTTCACTCCCTTTGGGAAAGAAATGTACCATGAAGGGGATAAGGAGCAAGCAAAAGATGTTAAATGGCAAACCCGTAGCACGATCTATGGCTACAAGGTGGATGTCGTCGTTTCTGAAAGTTATTTGGTCAAGAAGGGTCTAGCTAACCTGACCACTTTTCTCTCCATTGCCTTCCTGATTTTCTTGATCCTGTACTTGTTATTACGGCAGATTTTCAAAAATTACCGGCGTCAAGTCCTCGACTTGGTTGATACCATGAATCAGATCAGTCAAGGCGATAGTGAACGTCGGATTGATACTTCGACCAAGGACCAAGAACTTTTGGTCATTGGTAATATGATCAATACCATGTTAGACAATATGGACAAGAACATTCGGGATATCTACCAGTTGCAGCTCAGCCAAAAAGATGCCAATATGCGGGCCTTACAAGCCCAGATCAATCCCCATTTCATGTACAATACACTGGAATTTATCCGGATGTATGCCGTCATGCAAGAGCAGGATGAATTGGGTGATATTATCTATGAGTTTAGTAGTCTCTTGCGCAATAATATCTCAGATGAGCGAGTGACGACGGTTGAAAATGAGCTCGAATTTTGTCGCAAATACAGCTACCTCTGCATGGTACGTTATCCAAAATCGATTGCCTATGGCTTTAAGATCGATCCAGGTTTGGAAAAAATGAAGATTCCAAAATTCACCATCCAGCCTTTGGTCGAGAACTATTTTGCGCATGGGGTGGACCATAAACGCAAGGACAATGTGATCAGTGTCAAGGTCTTGCAAGGAGAAGGGCAGGTCATCATCTTGATCACTGATAATGGGCGCGGGATGAAAGAAGAACAGCTAGAAAGCATTCAAGAGATGCTAGCCAATCGCAATCCACGCTCAGAAATCGAAGAAAAGAGTGGTCGGCAGTCCATCGGAATTGTCAATGTCCATGAACGCCTGCTGCTCTATTTTGGAGATCGCTACCATATCCAAGTCTTCTCCCAACCTAACCATGGAGTGACTTATACGATAACCATTCAAGATGAATAAAGGAGACAGAATGTACAAAGTCTTATTAGTAGACGATGAGTATATGATTACAGAAGGGTTAAAAAAATTAATCCCCTTTGACCACTGGAATATGGAAGTGGTCGCAACTGCAGAAGATGCAGACCAGGCCCTTGATTATGTGCGAGAGTATCCGGTAGATGTGGTGATCACGGATGTCAATATGCCTGGGAAAACTGGACTTCAGATGATTGCTGAGATGAAGGATTTGATCCCAGATGCTGCCTTTATCATTATGTCAGGCTATCAGGATTTTGAATACGTCAAGACAGCTCTCAATTTGCGCGTGGCAGACTACCTGCTCAAACCGGTCAATAAGGTGGAGATGGGCAATATCCTAGAAAAAATTCAGCATAAAATCCAGCAACCAAGCCAAGAGTTGGCCGACCGTTTGATTCACGATGATATCTCTGAGGAAGAGTTTTGTCGCTATATCGCAGGTCGGAACTCATTGTGGATTGGAGTCGCTAAGGAGAAAAAAGGCTTTATCAGCTCGTCTTATCAAGTTCTTGGGCAAAATCTTCAACTCTTTATCTCGGATCAGGAAGAAGAAGCCATGATTGAGAAGGCCTTTGAACCTCCGTATAAGGAGCACTTTCATCAATTTAAGGATCTAGTGGAGCGGAGCCTCTTTTATGGGGCGACCCCTCTCAATCAAGATGAAGAAGTCTTCCATTACTACGAGCCGGCCTATCGGGTGATCATGCAAGGAAATATCCAACAGATCTTAGAAGAACTGGACTGGTTAGAAAAAATGATCCTTGAGAAGACCCCTAAGGTCTCACTGACCAAGCAGCTCTTTATCCAATTTTTGATGGATGTCTTTCATTTGTTTGAATACCTACAAGGAGATGATTTGGCCGATGTGGTCAAGAAAGTCCAAGAAGCTGCTACCTTTAGAGAGATGATTAGCTTTATCCAGGAAGAATTGTCCCGTTTCTTATCCCACTATCGGATGAACGAAAATGTAGCGAGTGTCCTCCAAGTGATTAGCCGTGATTACCAAAAAGAGCTGTCGCTCAAGGACATCAGTCAGGCTCTCTTTATCAATCCAGTCTATTTAGGCCAATTGATTAAACGAGAAACCAATGCAACGTTCGCAGAACTCCTCAACAAACAGCGGATTAAGGCTGCCCAGCAGCTCCTCTTATCGACCAATGACAGCATTGAAGATATCTGCTATAAAGTTGGTTACAGTAATGTAGGCTATTTCTACAAGGTTTTCCGTAAACTCTGTGGGAAATCGCCTAAAACCTATCGCTTACAAGTCATGACAGAGCATACAGAAGATGAGTAAAAGGCTGAGACGATTTGTCTCAGCTTTTTAATTGAAGATAAAGTCTTCTTAGAAACTTTCCTTAGGTGAGTAGATAACAGAAGGTCAGAGACTCTGAAGCTAAGTTTTGAGTATTTTTTAATTTGACAAATATAAGTAGACAGTGTATACTTTATAAAAAGTAGACGGCGTATACTTTGATAGGGAAAGGTGGTCAAATGAAACGGAATACGGAAGAACTGAAAGAAAAGTTAATTTCGGTCGGCATTGAAGAAATTAGAACTAACGGGATTGACCGGATGTCTATGCGTACAATAGCTCAAAAATGTGGGGTGACTCATGGAGCTCCCTATAAGCATTTTGGAAGTAAAGATAGATATATTCAAGTGGTTATGGAACACTTATCAATGTTCTTTTTGACAAATATGATACAAGGGATTGATACTTCCATAGATGCAAGAACTCAACTAATTCTGATGGGCTGTAACTTTGTAAGGTTTGCCCAAGAGGAAACCTATCTATTTGAAGCATTATTTATCAAATTTCCATATAACTATTTGGAGCTATCCCAGGAAACTATTTCAGTCAACTCCTCTTTACCAGGATTTGAACATTTTAAGTCGGTAGCGTTAAGACTTAAAGATGAGGAAAATCTTTCTAGTAGTGACGCAGAAATTTTGATCCATTTTTGGAGTTTTATTGCTGGTTTGGCTCTATTGGTAAGGAGTCCCGTTGGAGAAAGCTTTAAAGAAAATGATGTTCAAAAGACCGTCAGAACGATGCTTGATATTTATATAAAAGGAGATAGCTGATGAATGTTTTAATAATCTATTCACATCCGAATGAAACAAGTTATAATGCATCAATCCTTCAAACTGTGCAAAAGCATTTAGCACCAGAGCATAGGGTTAAAATAGTAGACTTATATAAAGAAAACTTTGATCCGGTTTTACGTTTTGATGAAAGGCATAAAAGGAGAGATTTACAGCATAATGAAGACATGAAACCGTATAGAGATTTATTGAGTTGGGCGGATCAGTTGATTTTTATTTTCCCTACTTGGTGGAGTGGAATGCCAGCTATTTTAAAAGGTTTTATTGATCGTGTTTTTGTTGCAGGTTTTGCTTATCAGAATGGACCTCGAGGTCCGGTGGGGCAACTAGATGGAAAAGCATGGATCATTACGACGCATAATACGCCAAAAATTTTTCTTCCTTTTTCTCAAGACTACGCAAAGGTTCTAAAATCCCAAATCTTGAAACCCTGTGGTATTAAACCGGTTAAAGTGACACAAGTTACACGAGTGGAATATATGAGTGATCGTCAACGGAAAGAAGAACTCGAAAAAATCGCACAAATAGCAAAAAGGATTTAAAAAGTGCTTTACAAGTCATGACAGAGCATACAGAAGATGAGTAAAAGGCTGAGACGATTGTCTCAGCCTTTTTACTTTTCATTTTACGTCCTTTGTATCTTGATTTTCCCAACTAGCAGCTCAGCTTCAATGGTGATTTCTTTGAGTTGGGTCCAATCGATTTTTTCTTGGTCAACGTGAAATAGAAGGGGGGTCATGGCGAGGAGCGCCTGGCGTTCTTCAGGAGTTAAACTCTTGGTGAGGCTGACCGTTTCGGATGAGAGGATCTGGCAGTGGTCTTCAAAGTGCTCCAAAATTTCCTGGTTGGAGTAGGACTGCTTGGTCAATTGATCTTGGGCCAACTGACGAATTTCTTTTAGATGAGAAGAGGTTGGAACGACCTTAATGATGACCCCTTCAGCTTTTAAGACACGCTCAAATTCAGCGTAATTAGCCGGGGAGAAGATGTCCAAAATGACATCCATACTCTTGGATTGAATGGGTAGATGAGCCAAGTCTCCTACAAACCAATTGACCTTCCAGCTAGCGTCACTCTTGGCAGCTAGTTGCACAGATTCCTTGGAAAGATCAAAGGCATAGAAAGTAGCCTTGGGATAGGCTTCTTGTAGTTTTCGGGAGTAATAGCCTTCTCCGCAACCGATATCTAGAATTCTGGCATCACTGGTCGGAATTTTTTGTCCGATCGCTGTTAGAATCGGCTCGTAAAAACCTGCTTCCAAGATTAGCTGGCGATTCTGGAAATTTTCTTTGTCATAGTCCTTCGATTGTTTGATCTGAGGAGCTAGGTTGACATAGCCGAATTTCGCTAAATCAAAAGAATGGCCCTTGGGACATTTAAAACTGGTCTCCACAAGTTCTAGGTCCAGTTGACAGATGGGACAGGCAAAAGCAGTGGCTGTTTGAAATCGTTGTAATTTTGGTTTGATCGGTGTATTCATATTAGTAGTGTAACAAAAGAGCCTCTAGATAGCAACCGATGTTTTAATGGGACTAAGTCACACTTTTTTAACGAATCTACGCGGTATTGAATGGAACTTGAGTCTCTTTATTTAATTTCCTTATTTTAATCTCTTCTATCTCGCCACTCATCTCTTCATTTTGACCACTTATCCCCAAAAGCCGTTTTTTAAATGGCTTTTTTGTTAGACTGGTTCTATCAAAAGGAGAGAGAACATGATATTACAAGCTAAAAACATCAGTAAACGATATGGAAATCATTTAGCCGTAAACAATATTCATTTACAGTTTGAAAAGGGAACCTTTAATGCGATTCTAGGACCAAATGGGGCGGGGAAATCAACAACGATTTCCATATTGATTGGTTTGAAACAACCAACGCAAGGTGAAATCATCTATGAACCAGGTACTAAAATTGGTGTGGTCTTCCAGACTAGTGTCTTAGATGAGATGCTAACGGTTAGGGAAAATCTGACCATTCGTGCGAAACAGTATAAAGGCTTAAAACCCGATCGTGTGTCTGATCTCATTGGTCGGCTAGGCCTATCAGCTTTCCAAAAGCAGAAATACGGAACGCTTTCAGGTGGCCAAAAGCGTCGAGTTGACATTGCGCGTGCTCTACTACACAGTCCAGACCTTTTGTTCTTAGATGAGCCAACGACAGGTCTGGATATCCAAACCCGGAAGTCTATTTGGGATTTGCTCTATCAATTGCAGAGAGAAGAGGGAATGACTGTTGTTTTGACCACGCATTATCTTGACGAAGCAGATGAAGCTGATCAAATTTATATTGTAGACCATGGGGAAGTGATTGCTCAAGGATCGGCACTAGATATTAAGAGTCAGTATGCTACTAATATCTTAAAGATTCGTTTCAAGGAGATGCAGCAGATAGAAAGTCTCAAATCTTCGGGAATGTCAGTAGAGCAACAAAGTCAATTGGAGTATATTTTTCAACCCAAGAGTGAAAGGGAAGCCATTGATTATCTGGCGCAAGTTAGAGATAATCTAGCCCATTTTGAGTTTCGTCCAGGGACCATGGATGATGCCTTTATTGCACTTACAGGAAGAGAGGTCCGCTAATGCTAGCCTTACTAAAGCGAAATTTTTTATTGTATTTTAGGAATCGTTCAGGAGTTTTCTTCTCCCTGTTGGGAGCCTTGATTTCCTTTGTTCTCTATATTATTTTTCTTCAAAAAAATCTAACAGATGCTTGGGCTCAGCTCCCCAATAGTGGTCCTGTGTTAAATAATTGGTTAATGAGTGGGACGCTGGCTGTGACAGGGATTACGACAAGTCTGGCTGCCCTGACTCAGTTAGTAAAGGACCGTGAACATCAAGTAGATCAGGATCTTTATTTATCGGACCAAGGAAAGTGGCGGTTACCATTTTCGTATCTAACGAGCGCAATCATCATCTCTTTTTTCATGCAGGCCCTTATGTATGTGCTGATGTGTGGCTATTTTAGAGAAGTTCCAACCCTTTCTCTATTACCTGAGGTACTCCTCATCATGTTGCTTAGTAGCCTGCTTTCTAGTTTAGTGAATGCCATTTTTGTTTATTTTTTCCATTCCGTAGACAGTCTTGGGAAGTTTTCGACCATAGTGGGTACAGCTTCTGGTTTTTTGGTAGGGACTTATGTACCTTTAGGTGTTTTACCTGATTTTGCACAACTACTAATGGAATGTACTCCAGCAACTTATATTGCTGCACTTTATCGACAAGTACTCATGAAAGAAGCAGTGAGCGAAACCTTTAAGGGGCGAGATGATCTTCTTCGAGAATTTCAAGAAAAAATGGGCGTTCAGCTCAAATGGCAAGCCTTATTGACAAAGGAACAAACATACCTTATAGTGTTAGGTGGTATTCTTCTAGCTTTGGGGATTTGGATTTCCTTAGCAAAAAGATCGAGTAAAAGAAAGTAAGTGAGAATTGGAGTAGGAATGAAGATTCGTTTTGAGGAAAAACAGGATATCCCAGAAAACGACCCCTGTGTGGTCATTCAAGCCAAGCAATTATCTGATCAAGCACGAGAGGTGATGGACTATCTTGAACAGTTTTCGACAGTGAATCAAGTAGTGATTCCTATCAAAACAGATGATCATTTGATCATGGTGAAAATTGATGACATTATTTTAGCCGAGATTGATAAGAATCAGCTAACCATTTATACGACAGACAAAACGTTCACCGTCAGAGATACTTTGACAAATTTTCAACATCGGATTAATCGTCGTAATTTTTTACAGATATCCCGCCACGCGGTGATGAATATCGACCATTTGGAATCGCTATCGGATAGTTTTTCAGGCAATATGATGGCTAAACTGACACGCGGAGTAAAATCAAGTGTCAGTCGGAAATATGTCAAATCCTTGATGGATTATTTAGGGGTATAGGAGAAAGTGATGAAACGAGTTATAGCTTATTTTGTATCTGGTATGAGGACAGGATCCTTCTTTTATTTGTGTTTGGTGTTATTATCCCATGTCTATCCCAACATCGTCTATCCCGCTGTAAATGTCCGCAATATCCTGGCGATCTTTTTGATGAGTGGGACAATGGGGGTCTTGACATTCATTCTTGAGGAAGAAGAGTTTTTGACCTATAGTTTGCGTGTGGCCTTGCATTTAGTTGTGACAGCTGCCATCTTAGCATTAACCTACTTGTTTTTTGGCTGGGGGGCAGCCTTACAGAGTCCTATTCCTTGGTTGATCTTTCTAGCCATTTACGGCCTGATCTGGCTTTACCAGATTTGGCAACTCCATAAAAAAACTCAACGAATCAACCAAGCTTTGTTGCATCGTAGAAAAGGGAAATAGTCCCAGAAAAAAGTGTGTAAGAAAACCACGAAGTTCATACCAAACTTCGTGGTTTTACTTTCTTAATAAGTCAAAACAAAGTATTTTTTCTTACCGCGACGGATAACGGTCAATTCATTTTCTAATTTATCGCTATCGCTCAAGACATAGTCAAGGTCTTGGATGCGTTCGCCGTTGACGTAGATAGCTCCATTTTGAACATCTTCGCGGGCTTGGCGTTTAGAATTGACCACACCAGCTGTGACCAAGAGTTCAACAATGTTGAGGTTATCTTCTGCTTGGACCTGGTAGTTTGGCACACCACGAAGGCCTTGTTTGAGTTCTTTGACAGAAAGGTTTTTGATGTTTCCTGCAAAGAGTTGTTCTGTGATGTTGAGGGCTTCCTTGTAGGCTTCTTCGCCGTGGACAAGGGTAACCACTTCACGCGCCAAGATCTTTTGAGCCAAGCGTTCATGAGGAGCGGCCTCAAACTGTTTGCGGATCTCTTCAATCTCATCAAGTGACAAGAAAGTGAAGATCTTCAAGAAGCGCACAGCATCTGCATCCATCACATTCATCCAGAATTGGTACATTTCGTATGGAGATGTTTTGTCTGCATTGAGCCAGACCGCATTGCCTTCTGATTTACCGAATTTCTTACCAGTTGCATCTGTGATCAAAGGCACAGTCATAACATGACCAGTTTTATCTGCTTTACGACGCATCAACTCAGTACCAGCTGTCATGTTTCCCCATTGGTCAGATCCACCGATTTGAAGGGTTACATTGTGTTCTTGGTTGAGGACGTAGAAGTCATAGCCTTGCATGATTTGGTAGGCAAACTCTGTGTAAGAAATCCCTGTTTCAATCCGTTTTTTAACAGATTCTTTACTCATCATAGCATTGACTGTAAAGTATTTTCCGACATCACGAAGGAAGTCAATAAAGCTAATGCTTCCGAACCAATCGTAGTTGTTGACCATTTCGGCTTTATTGTCACCATTTTCAAAATCGAGGAAACGAGACAATTGCCCTTGAATGGAGCGAACCCATTCTTGTACAGTTTCTTTTGTTTGGAGACTACGTTCAGCATCTTTGAAGGACGGATCACCAATGAGACCAGTCGCACCGCCAACGAGCGCATAAGGTTTGTGGCCTGCTAGTTGAAGGCGACGGCTCGTCAAGATGGCAACCAAGTGACCAAGGTGAAGGCTGTCAGCAGTTGGATCATAACCAGTATAATAAGAAACCTGACCTTCTTCCAGTGCTTTGCGTAAGGCTTCTTCATCCGTCGTTTGAAATACCAAACCACGCTCTTTTAGCTCATCAAAAATGTGCATGTGTCTTTTCTCCTTTATAAGTTTATTCATTTCTCTATTCTACCATAAACCACGGAAATGGCAATGCTTTCCATCATTTTCTTGTCCTTACCCAGGAAGATTGAGTGACGATTTCTACGCTCTTGTGATTGAAAACAAAGGGCCTAATCTGCTATAATATAGGGAACAAGGAGAAAGAATCAGTGAATCAATTAAAAGAGAAGCTGCAAGAGTTTTGGAAGAAAGTCCAAAAATTCTTTGCAAAGATGTATACAGAAACTCCGAATAAGGAAAAAAATGAGGAAAGTAGCTGGTCTGTCGGCGATATTTTTGCGACCTTTTTGCGCACCCTCAAACTCTTGTGGGATGTCATGATCGCCCTGTTCGTGTGCCTCTTTTTATTTGGCGCAGGGATCGGGATTGGTTATGCGGCGAGCCTCTTTAGCAACGTCAAGGTTCCAAAGACAGAAGAATTGGTCCAGCAGGTTCGCAATGTTAGCAGTGTTTCAAAACTGACCTATTCCGATAAGAGCTTGATTGCAGAAGTGGACAGTGATTTGATCCGCACGCCAGTCACAGGAGACGCCATTTCAGACAATGTCAAGAAGGCTGTGATTGCTACTGAGGATGAGAATTTTGAAAGCCACAAGGGGGTTGTACCTAAAGCCGTTCTTCGGGCAACACTTGGATCTGTAGCCGGCGTGGGTTCCTCTAGTGGGGGATCAACCCTGACCCAGCAGTTGATCAAACAGCAAGTCGTGGGAGACGCTCCAACCTTTACTCGTAAGGCGACAGAGATTGTTGATGCCTTGGCTTTAGAGCGGGGAATGGATAAAAATGAAATCCTGACCACCTACTTAAATGTTTCGCCTTTTGGACGCAACAATCGGGGACAAAATATTGCGGGTGTGGAAGCTGCAGCTCAAGGGATCTTTGGCGTCTCTGCGAAAGACTTGTCCGTTCCACAAGCGGCCTTTATCGCTGGCTTGCCACAAAGTCCGATTGTCTACTCTCCTTATGCTGCAGACGGTAGCCTAAAGAGCAAGGAGAACCTCGAGTTAGGTCTGGCGCGTGCCAAAGACGTTTTGTTCAATATGTACCGGACAGGAGCCTTGTCGAAAAAAGACTACGAGACCTATGCTCAGTACGACTTGACCAAAGACTTCATCGCTCCAGATGGCATCGAGAAAACACCGCATGACTACCTCTACTTCCAAGCAATGGAAGAAGCAAAAGAGGCCATGTATGATTACTTGATCAAGCGAGACAATGTAACCAAGCAAGACCTGAAAAATAATGAAACTGTCAAGGCTTATCAAGAATTAGCTGAGAGTGAGTTGCGCGAAGGTGGTTACACTATCCAAACCACTATTAACAAACCGGTTCACAATGCGATGCAGGCTGCAGTCGCGAATTTTGGAAGCGTCTTGGATGATGGAACGGGACTGGTAGAAGTTGGGAATGTCCTGATGGACAACCGAACGGGTGCTGTTTTAGGATTTATCGGTGGTCGAAATTTTGATGGTAACCAAAACAACCATGCCTTTGATACAGAACGTTCCCCAGGATCTACTATCAAGCCACTGTTGGCCTATGGGATTGCGATCGACCAAGGCTTGATGGGAAGTAATAGCATCCTTTCTAACTACCCAACTAATTTCTCAAGTGGGGAGCCGATCATGCACGTGGATAGCCGAGGAACAGCCATGATGGATCTCCGTGAGGCCCTCAATACCTCGTGGAATATTCCGGCTTACTGGACTTACCGAACCCTTCGTGAAAAGGGTGTGGATGTCCCATCCTACATGAAGAAAATGGGCTATGATATCCCTGAATATGGCATTGAGAGTCTACCAATGGGGGGAGGAATTGAGGTCACTGTTGCCCAACATACCAACGGTTTCCAAACCATTGCTAACAATGGGAACTACCTCAAACGCTACATGGTGGAGCAAATCATCGACCGAGATGGGGATGTAGTCTACAAGCACGAAGCAGATCCGGTTCGTGTCTACTCTCCAGCAACAGCAACGATTATGCAGGATCTCTTGCGTGGGGTCATCACATCTGGTGCCACAACGACCTTTAAGTCACGGATTAGCCAAGTCAACCCAACGCTGGCAGGTGCTGACTGGATTGGAAAAACTGGTACCACCAACTCAAACGGGGATATGTGGTTGATGTTGTCCACCCCAAATGTTTCTTTAGGAGGTTGGATCGGTCATGACAACAATGCTTCCATGCAAACCTTGACCGGATACAACAACAATGCTCAATACATGGCGCAGTTGGCGAATGCGATCTACCAAGCAGATCCAAGTCTCTTTGGGATTCAGGATAAATTCACTCTCGATAAGAGTGTGATCCGTTCTGAAGTGCTCAAATCGACTGGTGAAAGACCGGGCCGCGTCAATGTCAATGGCCGGGATATCGATGTGAGCGGTCAAACGGTAACCAGTCTTTGGGCTAAAAACGGAGCGCCAACCACTCAATACCGCTTTGCCATCGGGGGATCGGATAGCGATTATCAAAGTGCTTGGGCAGCAATTCTCGGCAATACCAGTGGCAATCAGTCGAATAATAAGAACAATTCGACAACCAATAGTTCATCAAGCAATAGTTCAAATCGAAATAGTTCCAATCGCGGCAATCGACGCTAGTCTGATCCAGTAGAAAACCTAGAGAAAGCCTTGATTTTTGGAGCAAAAAACGATATAATAGTGATAACTAATTTGTCGTGTGCTTTATTTGAAATATTGTCCAAATAAGAGCTTACAGCAGTTAAATCTTACTTGAATAAGTCGATTTAGCTGCTCTTTTTGTGCCTATTTTTCAGGAAAACCCTAGTTTGTTACACAAATTTAATTTTTCTAAAAATTACAAAAAGCGACGAATAAGGTGAAGAGACAGCTCTTCACGTGATGCAAATCACAAAATTGTAGTTAAAACCGGATAGGTGGTAGGAGTGATGTTACCAAGCTATCCTAGTATAGAAAAAGGAGCTAAAAACTTTGGCAGGACATGACGTTCAATACGGGAAACATCGGACCCGTCGTAGTTTTTCAAGAATCAAAGAGGTTCTTGATTTACCAAACTTGATTGAAATCCAGACAGACTCATTCAAAGATTTCTTGGATCATGGCTTGAAGGAAGTATTTGAAGATGTGCTTCCAATCTCAAACTTCACGGATACAATGGAATTGGAATTTGTGGGTTATGAAATCCGCGAACCCAAGTATTCGCTTGAAGAAGCGCGCATTCACGATGCCAGCTACTCAGCACCAATCTTTGTGACCTTCCGTTTGGTCAACAAAGAAACAGGTGAAATCAAGACCCAAGAAGTTTTCTTTGGTGATTTCCCAATCATGACTGAAATGGGAACTTTCATCATCAATGGTGGAGAACGGATTATCGTATCTCAATTGGTCCGCTCACCAGGTGTCTACTTCAATGATAAGGTGGACAAGAATGGTAAGATTGGTTATGGATCAACAGTTATCCCTAACCGTGGAGCTTGGTTAGAGCTTGAAACCGACTCAAAAGACATCGCCTACACACGCATCGACCGCACACGTAAAATTCCATTTACAACGCTTGTGCGTGCTCTTGGATTCTCAGGAGATGATGAAATCATCGATATCTTTGGGGATAGCGAATTGGTTCGCAATACTATCGAAAAAGATATCCACAAAAATCCAATGGATTCACGGACAGATGAAGCCCTCAAAGAAATCTACGAGCGTCTTCGTCCAGGTGAACCAAAAACAGCGGAAAGCTCACGTAGCTTGTTGGTAGCCCGTTTCTTTGATCCACGTCGTTATGACTTGGCACCAGTTGGTCGCTACAAGATCAACAAGAAACTCAATATCAAGAACCGCTTGTTGAATCAAACAATCGCAGAACCATTGGTGGATGCTGAAACAGGAGAAATCCTTGTAGAAGCTGGTACTGTCATGACGCGCGATGTCATTGACAGCATCTCTGAACAATTGGATAACGGTTTGAACAAAATCACTTACATTCCAAATGATGCTGCTGTTTTGACAGAACCAGTTGAATTGCAAAAATTCAAAGTTGTCGCTCCAACAGATCCAGACCGTGTTGTCACCATCATCGGAAATGCTAATCCATCTGACAAAGTACGCATCGTAACTCCAGCAGATATCTTGGCAGAAATGAGCTATTTCTTGAACCTTGCAGAAGGTCTTGGCCGTGTGGATGATATCGACCACCTTGGAAACCGTCGGATTCGTGCCGTTGGTGAATTGCTTGCCAACCAAGTGCGTCTTGGACTTTCACGGATGGAACGAAACGTTCGCGAACGGATGTCTGTACAAGATAACGATGTCTTGACACCACAACAAATTATTAACATTCGTCCAGTAACTGCAGCAATTAAAGAATTCTTTGGTTCTTCACAGTTGTCACAGTTTATGGACCAACACAACCCACTTTCTGAGTTGTCTCACAAACGTCGTTTGTCTGCCTTAGGGCCTGGTGGTTTGACACGTGACCGTGCCGGATATGAAGTGCGTGACGTGCACTATACCCACTATGGTCGTATGTGTCCAATCGAAACACCTGAAGGACCAAACATCGGTTTGATCAACAACTTGTCATCCTACGGACACTTGAACAAGTATGGTTTCATCCAAACACCATACCGGAAAGTGGACCGTGAAAAAGGTGTAGTGACCAACGAAATCGTTTGGTTGACAGCCGATGAAGAAGATGAGTACATCGTTGCTCAGGCCAACTCTAAGTTGAACGAAAAGGGTGGCTTTGCTGAGCCAATCGTTATGGGACGTCACCGTGGTAACAACCAAGAGTTCCCATCTGATCAAGTCGACTACATGGACGTGTCTCCAAAACAAGTAGTTGCCGTTGCGACAGCATGTATTCCTTTCTTGGAAAACGATGACTCCAACCGTGCCCTCATGGGTGCCAACATGCAACGTCAGGCTGTTCCATTGATTGATCCAAAAGCCCCTTATGTGGGTACTGGTATGGAATACCAAGCAGCCCATGATTCAGGAGCTGCAGTCATTGCTCAACACGATGGTAAAGTTACCTACGCGGATGCGGATAAGGTGGAAGTCCGTCGGGAAGATGGTTCTTTGGACGTCTACCATGTTCAAAAATTCCGTCGTTCAAACTCTGGTACAGCCTACAACCAACGTACTCTGGTTAAAGTTGGTGAAACCGTTGAAAAAGGTGACTTTATCGCTGACGGTCCATCAATGGAAAAAGGAGAAATGGCCCTTGGTCAAAACCCAATCGTCGCTTACATGACTTGGGAAGGGTATAACTTCGAGGATGCCGTTATCATGAGCGAACGCTTGGTGAAAGAAGATGTCTACACATCTGTTCACTTGGAAGAATTCGAATCAGAAACACGCGATACCAAGTTAGGCCCTGAAGAAATTACCCGTGAAATTCCAAACGTTGGTGAAGATGCTCTTCGTGACTTGGATGAAACAGGTATTATCCGTATTGGTGCTGAGGTTAAAGAAGGCGATATCCTTGTCGGCAAGGTAACACCGAAAGGTGAAAAAGACCTTTCTGCTGAAGAACGTCTCCTTCACGCTATCTTTGGGGATAAATCTCGTGAAGTGCGTGATACATCACTCCGTGTACCTCACGGTGGAGATGGAGTCGTTCGCGATGTTAAGATCTTTACCCGTGCAAACGGTGATGAATTACAATCTGGTGTCAACATGTTGGTTCGTGTTTACATTGCACAAAAACGCAAGATTCGCGTCGGAGATAAGATGGCCGGTCGTCACGGAAACAAAGGGGTTGTGTCTCGTATTGTTCCAGTTGAAGATATGCCTTACCTTCCAGACGGTACACCAGTTGATATCATGTTGAACCCTCTTGGGGTGCCATCACGTATGAATATCGGTCAGGTTATGGAACTTCACCTTGGTATGGCAGCTCGTAACTTGGGTATTCACATCGCGACACCAGTCTTTGATGGAGCAAGCTCAGAAGATCTCTGGGATACTGTGAAAGAAGCTGGTATGGATAGCGATGCCAAGACGATTCTTTACGATGGACGTACTGGTGAGCCGTTTGACAACCGTGTCTCTGTTGGTGTCATGTACATGATCAAGCTTCACCACATGGTTGATGATAAACTCCATGCCCGTTCAGTCGGACCATACTCAATGGTTACCCAACAACCACTCGGAGGGAAAGCTCAGTTTGGTGGACAACGTTTCGGGGAAATGGAAGTGTGGGCCCTTGAGGCTTATGGTGCATCAAATGTCCTTCAAGAAATCTTGACTTACAAGTCAGATGATGTCAACGGACGTTTGAAAGCCTATGAAGCGATTACCAAAGGTAAACCAATTCCAAAACCAGGTGTACCAGAATCCTTCCGCGTTCTTGTCAAAGAATTGCAATCACTTGGTCTTGACATGCGTGTCTTGGACGAAGATGATCAAGAAGTGGAACTTCGTGACCTTGATGAAGGGGAAGACGATGATGTGATTCATGTGGATGACCTTGAAAAAGCACGTGAAAAAGCAGCAAAGGAAGCAAAAGCAGCCTTTGATGCCGAAGAATCAGAAAAATAATCAGTAAAAATGATTGTCCTGTGAGCAACCAATGCTTCTGACAGGATGATTCGATAACAAGATACAGACACAAGGGGGTGGCAAGAAAATTTCCTTTCTTCCCCCACCTAAGCTGTATCCAAATGAAACAAGTATGAAAACAAGGAAAGGTAAGAAATAGTGGTTGATGTAAATCGTTTTAAAAGTATGCAAATCACCCTAGCTTCTCCAAGCAAGGTCCGTTCATGGTCTTATGGAGAGGTCAAGAAACCTGAAACAATCAACTACCGTACATTGAAACCAGAACGTGAAGGTCTCTTTGATGAAGTCATCTTTGGACCCACAAAAGACTGGGAATGTGCGTGTGGGAAATACAAACGAATCCGTTACAAAGGGATTGTTTGTGACCGCTGTGGGGTTGAAGTAACACGTGCGAAAGTTCGTCGTGAACGCATGGGGCACATCGAGTTGAAAGCACCTGTATCACACATCTGGTACTTCAAAGGAATCCCTTCTCGTATGGGATTGACCTTGGATATGAGCCCTCGTGCCCTTGAAGAAGTCATCTACTTCGCAGCTTATGTGGTGATCGATCCAAAAGATACTCCACTTGAGCACAAATCCATCATGACAGAACGTGAATACCGTGAACGCTTGCGTGAATACGGACCAGGTTCCTTTGTAGCTAAGATGGGTGCAGAAGCCATCCAAGACCTCTTGAAACAAGTGGATCTGGAAGCTGAAATTGCTCTCTTGAAAGAAGAATTGAAGACTGCAACTGGTCAAAAACGTGTGAAGGCTGTGCGTCGTTTGGATGTCTTGGACGCCTTCTACAAATCTGGCAACAAGCCAGAATGGATGGTCCTCAACATCCTTCCCGTTATTCCACCAGATCTTCGTCCGATGGTCCAATTGGATGGTGGCCGTTTTGCAGCCTCTGACTTGAATGACCTTTATCGCCGGGTAATTAACCGGAACAACCGTTTGGCACGTTTGTTAGAATTGAATGCCCCTGGTATCATCGTGCAAAACGAAAAACGGATGCTCCAAGAAGCGGTTGACGCTTTGATCGACAACGGCCGTCGTGGTCGTCCAATCACAGGACCAGGTAGCCGTCCACTCAAATCATTGAGCCACATGCTCAAAGGGAAACAAGGACGCTTCCGTCAAAACTTGCTTGGTAAACGGGTGGACTTCTCAGGACGTTCCGTTATCGCCGTTGGTCCAACTCTGAAGATGTACCAATGTGGTGTGCCACGTGAAATGGCTATCGAGCTCTTCAAACCATTTGTTATGCGTGAAATCGTTGCACGTGATATCGTACAAAACGTTAAAGCTGCAAAACGCTTGGTCGAACGTGGAGATGAACGTATCTGGGATATCTTGGAAGAAGTGATCAAAGAACACCCAGTTCTCTTGAACCGCGCACCGACCCTTCACCGTTTGGGGATCCAAGCCTTTGAACCTGTCTTGATTGACGGGAAAGCCCTCCGCTTGCACCCCCTTGTCTGTGAAGCCTACAATGCCGACTTCGATGGAGACCAAATGGCCATCCACGTACCGCTTTCAGAAGAAGCTCAAGCAGAAGCTCGTATCTTGATGTTGGCTGCTGAGCATATCTTGAACCCTAAAGATGGTAAACCAGTCGTTACGCCATCTCAGGATATGGTATTGGGGAACTACTACCTCACTATGGAAGAAGCTGGTCGTGAAGGTGAAGGAATGGTCTTTAAAGACCGTGATGAAGCCGTGATGGCTCTTCGCAATGGCTATGTTCACTTGCATACACGTGTCGGAATTGCGACGGATAGCTTAAACAAACCATGGACAGAAGCACAACAACACAAGATTCTCTTGACAACTGTTGGTAAGATTCTCTTTAACGATATCATGCCTGCAGAACTTCCATACCTTCAAGAGCCTAATAATGCCAACTTGACAGAAGGTGTTCCAGCTAAGTACTTCTTGGAGCCTGGTCAAGATGTCAAATCAGCGATTGAAAAATTAGAATTAAACGTTCCATTCAAGAAGAAAAATCTTGGAAATATCATCGCCGAAATCTTCAAACGTTTCCGTACAACTGAAACGTCTGCTTTCTTGGACCGCTTGAAAGACTTAGGTTACCATCATTCAACCCTTGCTGGTTTGACAGTGGGGATTGCCGATATTCCGGTCGTTGAAGATAAGGCAGAAATCATTGAAGAATCTCACAAACGTGTGGAACAGATCACCAAACAATTCCGTCGTGGTTTGATCACAGATGACGAACGCTACAATGCTGTTACAGCTGAATGGCGTGCAGCCCGTGAGAAATTGGAAAAACGCTTGGTGGATAACCAAGATCCGAAGAACCCAATCGTTATGATGATGGATTCTGGAGCCCGTGGTAACATCTCAAACTTCTCGCAACTTGCCGGTATGCGTGGTTTGATGGCCGCTCCAAACGGACGGATCATGGAATTGCCAATCCTTTCAAACTTCCGCGAAGGTTTGTCAGTACTCGAAATGTTCTTCTCAACTCACGGTGCCCGTAAAGGGATGACCGATACGGCCTTGAAGACAGCCGACTCAGGTTACTTGACTCGTCGTTTGGTTGACGTTGCCCAAGACGTTATTATTCGTGAAGATGACTGTGGAACAGACCGTGGACTTGTGATCCGTGCTATTACTGATGGCAAGGAAATGATCGAGCCACTCGAAGAACGCTTGACAGGTCGTTATACTAAGAAATCTGTTAAACACCCTGAAACTGGTGAAGTCATCGTTGGTCCAGATACCTTGATCTCAGAAGACCTAGCACGTGAAATTGTTCATGCTGGTGTGGAAGAAGTCACTATCCGCTCTGTCTTTACATGTAACACCCGCCATGGTGTCTGCCGTCACTGTTATGGTATCAACTTGGCGACTGGTGATGCGGTTGAAGTGGGTGAAGCAGTCGGAACCATCGCTGCCCAATCTATCGGGGAACCTGGTACACAGTTGACCATGCGTACCTTCCACACGGGTGGGGTTGCCTCAAATACCGATATCACTCAAGGTCTTCCTCGTGTCCAAGAAATCTTTGAAGCCCGCAATCCAAAAGGGGAAGCGGTCATCACTGAGGTCAAAGGGGAAGTCACAGCCATTGAAGAAGATGCTTCTACACGGACCAAGAAAGTCTTTGTTAGCGGAGCAACTGGTGAGGGTGAATACGTTGTCCCTTACACTGCCCGCATGAAAGTCGAAGTAGGAGATCAAGTCTCTCGTGGTGCGGCTCTGACAGAAGGGTCTATCCAACCAAAACGTCTCCTTGCCGTTCGTGATGTCTTGTCGGTTGAAACTTACCTTCTTGCGGAAGTACAAAAAGTATACCGTAGCCAAGGGGTAGAAATCGGCGACAAACACATTGAGGTAATGGTTCGTCAAATGATCCGTAAAGTACGTGTCATGGATCCAGGAGATACAGACCTTCTCATGGGTACGCTTATGGACATTACAGACTTTACAGATGCTAATAAGGATGTCCTTATCTCTGGTGGAGTTCCTGCGACTGCTCGTCCAGTCCTTATGGGAATCACCAAAGCCTCTCTTGAAACCAACAGTTTCTTGTCAGCTGCTTCCTTCCAAGAAACCACTCGTGTTCTTACTGACGCAGCGATCCGTGGTAAGAAAGACCATCTCCTTGGACTGAAGGAAAATGTTATCATTGGTAAGATTATTCCTGCAGGTACAGGTATGGCTCGTTACCGTAACTTGGAACCACAAGCGATTAACGAAGTTGAAATCATCGAAGAAGTGCCAGTAACAGATGGAACAGTCGATGAAGTTCAAACAGCTGAAGTCGTAGAAGAATAAGAAAAAAAGTCGGAACTACATGTTCCGGCTTTTTTTTGAAAAAATTATAAAAATTTATTATTTAAAAAATAATTGTATAATTATTGATTTATTTTTTTACCAAAAATATTAGCCCGGTAGAAGTCGTGCTGTAAATACTTACAATTAGTGATTATATGGATATGTATTCTAAACACCAAAATAATAAAATGACTAACTATTAGTAATTTCTTTATAAAACCCAAAATCGGTTTGACATTTAAAGTCATTGGCGGTAGAATGGAAAAAGATGTACACAAATTAAAAAAATGTCGAATTACATGTATGTCAACGGGGGAAGTTTATGGGAAAATTGAAAATTATGGTTGTGTTTGGGACGCGACCGGAGGCCATTAAAATGGCCCCTTTGGTGTTGGAGTTGCAAAAGCAGAGGGAGACCATTGAGACCATTACGGTGGTCACTGCCCAGCACCGTCAAATGCTGGACCAGGTTTTAGAAACCTTTAACATCGTACCTGATTACGATTTGGATATTATGGGGAAAAGCCAGACCTTATTAGACATTACCTCTAAAATTCTGAATCAATTAGATCCAGTTATCAAAAAAGAAAAGCCAGATATGGTGCTCGTTCATGGAGATACGACCACTACCTTTGCGGCGAGTTTGGTTGCCTTTTACAATCAAGTCCGCATTGGTCACGTCGAAGCCGGTTTAAGAACCTTTGATAAATATTCTCCGTATCCAGAAGAGATGAACCGTCAAATGACGGATGATCTAGCGGATCTGTATTTTGCGCCGACTAGCGAAAGTAAGGCCAATCTCTTAAAAGAAAATCATCCGGAATCCTCTATTGTGGTGACAGGAAATACTGCTATTGATGCGCTGAAACTCACGGTTCAAGAGAACTATCATCACGAAGTACTGGATCAATTAGATCCAGCTAAAAAAATCATCCTTGTCACCATGCACCGAAGAGAAAATCAAGGAGCTCCTATGAGAGCGGTCTTTGGAGCTCTGAGAGAAATGGTGGATCAAGAACCGGATATTGAAGTGGTTTACCCAGTGCATCTTAGTCCAGCGGTACAAGAGGCGGCAAACGATCTATTAGGAGATCATGATCGGATCCATCTCATTGCACCTTTAGATGTGCTTGACTTCCATAACTTGGCTTCGAGAAGTTACTTTATCATGTCGGATTCAGGTGGGGTACAAGAAGAAGCACCATCATTGGGGAAACCGGTATTGGTATTGCGTGATACAACAGAACGCCCAGAAGGGGTCAAAGCAGGAACTTTGAAATTAGTTGGTACAGATCCTGCCGTCGTCAAATCTACGATGACGGAGCTCTTAACCAACGAACATCTTTATCTAGAAATGGCAAATGCCCGAAATCCTTATGGAGATGGAAGAGCTTCTGAGCGAATCGTGCAAGCTATTAAACATTACTTTGGCCAGGGAGATGCTGCTGAAGAATTTCATGAGGGAGAAAAGAATAAATGAAAAAAACGGAAAAGTTAAGTAGATGGTTGCTAATTTTGATTGTTTTCGAAGTACTTCTTTTACTTTACTGCTTGTTTTTTGCAAGAGAGATTCTGATTGAAGAAGGATTATTCTTTGTTTTAGGATTATTTTCTGCTATTGTTTTATCAGATTTGTTGTTGACATGGACCATCCTGTTGTCATTTGCCCTAGGGATTGTCTTTTTGGTGGCGGGTGTTGTCTATATCCCATTTCATCAAGCCTTGCTTCTGCTCTTTAGTTTTCCAATCTTGATTGGAATTTTGACCCAAATTCGCTACCACCTCTTTAAAGAGATTGCAAAAGTGAAGGATCAAGAGCCAGAAGCTTACGCAGATTACCGTAACCGCATCGCTTCTTATGGTGGGGAAACCAATGATACGATTCAAGCCTTACTCATTCACTGGTCGCACGAGGAATTGTTCTTCCAATTGCAACCGAGAGAGTACAATCGGACCTTGAACCAAATCAACTATTTGGTAACGCATCATCTAAAGCCAAATGAAAGCTTGTATTATGTATCAGATGGTAATTTCTTGATCTTATCTTCTGATAGCGAGCGGGATCTGAAGGGCGATTATATGACAGTCTTAAAACCACAGTTGGAAGGACTGGTGTTCCAAGGAGAAGATGTGGTGCAAGCCATCCAATTTCAGTCCGGCTTTCTTGTAGTGGATCAATCAAATCGCACCAAATACCATCGCTATAAAGAAATGATTCGTTACTTAAAACGTCAACTTGAAACAGATATTATTGTGGAATATTAGGAGGAAAACATGTCTCTTACAAATATATTTTTTAATATAGCTGTAGGCATTAGTGTATTTTTTGCCTTGTGCTTTATTGTATTATTTGTAGCTTATACGGTGATTTACCGCCGTGTCAATAAAAACTTTAAGGCGGTGGACCATGATTAGTCAAATTGTGATGATTATTGCCTTGATTTCGATTTGGCTGTCCTTAGCCTGGGGCCTAGTAATCCTCTTTTCAGCCGTTCATTTTTGGTTTAAACACAGTGATTTTCGTGTCAATACGGATCCGCTTCCTTATTATCCAAAAGTGACGATCGTCGTACCTGCCCATAATGAGGATGTGGTTATTGCACAGACAGCCAAAGCGATCCTTGATTTGAACTACCCACATGATCGTGTAGAATTACTACTGTTTGCGGATAATTGTTCCGATCGCACTTATGAAGAGTGTTTGGCAGTTAAAGCATTGCCAGAGTATGCAGGACGTGATTTGACCATCATCAATCGCAGTGGGACAGGTGGGAAAGCCGGTGTGTTAAATGACGCTTTGGCCATGGCGACCGGAGACTATATCTGTGTCTATGATGCAGATGCCATGCCTGAAAAGAATGCTCTTTATTTCCTTGTGAAAGAAGTGCTCAAAGATCCAGAGCGTCATGTGGCTTCTTTTGGTCGCAATAAAACGCGGAATGCCGGTCAAAACTTCTTGACCCGCTGTATCAACCAAGAAATTGTCGTCACCCAACGGGTTCACCATGTAGGCATGTGGCATCTCTTTAAGATTGGACGGATTCCAGGAACCAACTTCATTATTCAAACTGAATTTGTCAAGAGTATTGGGGGATGGAAAAACGGTGCCTTAACAGAGGATACGGATATTTCCTTTAAGATTATGCAAAGTGGGAAGTTGATTGCTCTAGCCTATAATTCAGAAGCTTTTCAACAAGAGCCGGAAACTCTGAAGAGTTATTATATGCAACGGAAACGTTGGGCCAAAGGGAATTATGAAGTGGTTCTTTCTAACTTCAAGCATTTATTTGGTAAGGGAAATTGGCGCGTGAAGTTAGAAGTGACCAACTATTCCTGTATCTTCTTCTGGTTCAATGCAGCTATCGTGTTATCAGACTTGATCTTTTTTGCCAATATTCTGGCCATGTGTCTCCATACAGTGTTGCCAGGCGTGCAAATTCCATTTGCCTTTGATTCAGAAAATATCTATATTGCGCAATTGATGTTGTTCAATTGGATCTTGATGATTGGGCTCTACTTACTTCAGATTAATGTGGCTCTTGCCTCACAATTTGGTCAAGCAACTACCAAGCAAATTTGGTTGGCCTTAGCTGCCTACTTCACCTATTCTCAACTGTTTATCATTGTATCGATTGATGCCATCTCTTCGATTGTGATGGACAAACTATTGCACCGGAAAGAAACTAAATGGGTTAAAACAAAACGATTCGCAGGATAGGAGAAATTATGAATACGAAAAAGATGAGATATGTATGGTTTCTAGTCATCCTTTGCATTTTCTGTTTGACCTTATTTTTAGCGAGAACGAGAAGTAAAGTGGAGATGCGAAATCGAATTTACCGTCAGTGGAATGAGCATTTTGTTGTTTCAAAAGGGAAAGAATCCTATGTTCGAACCACCAATGATAGCAATCAAACGGTGGTTTTATCCGAAGCGCAAAGTTATGGAATGCTCATTACTGTTGCGGCTGCTAAAAAAGGACAGGCCCAACAAGCAGACTTTGACCGACTCTATCAATATTATCTAAATCATCGCTTGGAAGGTACCCAATTGATGTCTTGGAAACAAACCATCAGAAATGGAAAAGCAAAGGATGAGGACCATAACGCCACAGATGGAGATCTCTATATTGCCTATGCTCTTCTAAAAGCTGCTCAGCAATGGCCAAAGCAAGCCAAAGACTACCAGGCTCAAGCCAAAGCGATTTTAGAAGATATTCTCGCACACAACTACAATGAAGAAACCGGTGTGTTAACGGTGGGAAATTGGGCCAATCAGGATTCGGAATTCTATCATTTGATGCGGACGTCTGATACACTGCCAGCGCAATTCCAGATCTTTTATGAAGTGACAAAAGATTCGAAGTGGTTGGACATCAAAGAAAAGATGTTGCAGCAACTCCAAACGATCAGCTCCCAAACAAAAACAGGTTTACTACCTGATTTCATCTGGGTAGATGAGCAAGGGACTCGCGTAGCGGATCCCAAGACGATTGAATCCAAGTATGATGGAGCCTACTCGTATAATGCTTGTCGCCTTCCATATAACCTTGTTCAAAGTAAGGATGCAACCAGTCAAAAATTGGTGAAAAAGATGCTTAACTTTTTCAAGAGTCAAAGAAACCTGTACGCGGGTTATGACTTGAAAGGAAAGGCCTTGAACAATCATCAGGCAGCAAGTTTTTTGGCACCGATAGTCTATGCTTCTGAACACGAAAAAGGCTATCTGAAGTTGGTGCAACAGAATAAGTATATCTTCACACAAGATCTACCTCTGAACAACTATTATGATGCAACCATGACAACCATGATTGCACTTGAATTGTTCTAAATACTTGAGAAGAGAGAGTTCCCAAGATGGCTCGTCATTTTGTTGGGACTCTCTTTTTTGATTCTCGAAAAAGGGACCCAAGAGAAATCAAGTAGTCTATTTTTGAAAAATAACTGTGAAAATCGCCTGAGAATACCTGAAAAATTATGCTCTGAGCAGAAAACTTTTATTCTCAAAGGATTTTCTATATAATAGAAGATACAAAGGATGGAAGAGTTTATGTATCGAGTGATTGAAATGTATGGGGACTGTGAACCCTGGTGGTTTTTAGAAGGTTGGGAAGAAGATATCGTCAGTAGTCAGAAGTTTGAAGACTATTACCAGGCTTTGAAATACTACAAGCAGAAATGGTTAGAGTTGAATGCAAACTTTCCAAGTTATAAGAGTCGGAGTGATCTCATGACGATCTTTTGGGATACCAACGAGCAAGAGTGGTGTGAGGACTGCAGTGATGATGTGCAGTTTTTCCACTCGATTGTTCTGCTAGAAGACGAGCACAAGATCCCTAAAAGCAAACTCCGTCCAGGTTACGAAAAGGAAAAAGGAAGTCGCAAACATCGTTCTTGTCAATATACACTCGATTCAAAAAAGGGGACAACCCTGTCATAAGAGATATTTAGAAGATTTTTTAGAGCTATCTAGAAAGTCTTCTTTTTTTGTCTTCTTTTTCGAATAGTATAAGTGAGAGGAGGAACTATGGTTCAAGAAATTGCAAAAAAATTGATCCGTATGGGAAAAAAAGAAGAAGCCCAGGATCTCTACTTTATTCCTCGGAGAGAGGAGTACCAGGTTTTTATGAGGGTTGGAGATGAGAGGCGCTTTGTACAATCCTTCCCTTTTGAGGAGATGATGGCTATGATTAGCCATTTTAAATTCGTGGCAGGGATGAACGTGGGAGAAAAAAGGCGGAGCCAGTTAGGATCGTGCGATTACCCTTTGGAAGATGGGCTGGTTTCGATTCGCTTGTCGACGGTGGGGGATTATCGCGGCTATGAAAGCTTGGTTATTCGGCTCTTGCATGATGAGGAACGCGAATTGCGTTTTTGGTTTGATCAACTACCTGAGTTGCAGAAGAAATTGGCTGGTCGTGGGCTCTATCTCTTTGCGGGCCCTGTTGGTTCGGGGAAGACCACGCTCATGCATGCTTTGGCGCAAGAGCGCTTTGCGGACCAGCAAGTCATGTCCATTGAGGATCCTGTCGAGATCAAGCAGGATAATATGTTACAGCTCCAGCTGAATGACCAGATCGGCATGACCTATGACAACCTGATTAAACTCTCCTTACGTCATCGACCGGACCTTCTCATCATTGGGGAAATCCGAGATAAGGAAACAGCTCGTGCAGTCGTACGAGCTAGTTTGACAGGGGTCACAGTCTTCTCTACTATTCATGCCAAGAGCGTTCGAGGTGTTTATGAGAGGCTTTTAGAGCTTGGAGTGAGTGAGGAAGAGCTCAAGATTGTTTTACAAGGTATTTGCTACCAACGATTAATTGCAGGAGGAGGTGTTGTCGATTTTGCGACGGAAAACTACCAAGAACACTCAGCCAGCCGCTGGAACCAACAAATGGATCTCTTGGCTCAATCGGGATATATCCAGCTGGCTCAGGCACAAGTCGAAAAAATTATCTACAACTAAACAAAAACAAATCATTGAATTGTTTTTGAATCTTTATTCGAGTGGTTTTCATCTGTCTGAGATTGTTGATTTTTTGGATCGTTCCCACCTAGTGGAGAGTCATTTGGTCTCCCAGATGCGAGCAGATCTCTCTCGGGGTCGGAGTTTTTCAGAGATGATGGCAGGGATCGGTTTTTCAGATGCGGTCACGACGCAGCTGTCTCTCGCTGAGCTCCATGGAAATCTTGCATTGAGCTTGGAGAAAATCAGTGCTTACCTAGAAAACATGCGTAAGGTCAAGAAAAAGTTGATCGAAGTTAGCACTTATCCTCTTATCTTACTTGGGTTTTTAGTTTTGATTATGCTAGGCCTGCGCAATTATTTGCTCCCTCAAATAGATGCACAAAATATTGGTACGCAATTGATCAGTTCCTTTCCCCAACTCTTTTTGGCGCTCGTAGCGGGAATAGTGGCCCTCTTCTTATTCAGCTTTCTCTATTATCGAAAATCTAGCAAGATCAAAGTTTTTAGAAGCTTGTCCCATCTTCCTTTCGGGAAAGGCATGATTCAAGCTTATTTGACAGCCTATTATGCCAGAGAATGGGGCAATCTGATTGGACAAGGATTGGAGCTGTCTCAGATTTTTACTATGATGCAGGAGCAAAAATCCCAGCTTTTCCAAGAGATTGGAAGAGACTTAGCTCTTTCTTTAGACCGCGGTCAATCCTTTTCAGAGACGGTCGGGGGATATTCTTTTTTCAAAAAAGAATTGCCGCTTATGATTGAATATGGCGAGGTCAAATCAAAGCTTGGAAGTGAGCTAGAGATCTACGCTGAAAAAACATGGGAAGACTTCTTTCGTCGGGTCCACAAGGCCATGAATGTGATACAACCCTTGGTCTTTGTCTTTGTGGCTCTTGTAATTGTCTTACTTTACGCAGCCATGTTGCTGCCGATTTATCAAAATATGGAGGTTCATTTATGAAAAAATTAAAAACATACAAGGTAAAAGCTTTTACGCTTATTGAAATGTTGGTGGTCTTATTGATCATCAGTGTACTCTTATTGCTCTTTGTACCGAATTTGACCAAGCAAAAAGACTCTGTGAAAGAGACAGGCAATGCAGCGGTTGTCAAGGTGGTCGAAAGCCAGGCTGAATTGTATGAACTCAATCATACCAATGACCAAGCCACTCTAGCCAAGCTGATTGCTGATGGAAATATTACCAACAAACAAGCAGAATCCTACCGTGCCTATTATGCGAAAAATAGTGGAGAAACTCGTGCGGTTGCAGATTAAGGCCTTCACCTTGGTGGAGACTCTTCTGACCTTGATGATCGTCAGCTTCATCTATCTGGGTCTAACGGGATCGATCAAGACTAGTTTTCAGCAGGTGGAAGAAAAAGTATTTTTTGCAGAGTTTGAACACCTCTATCAAGAAAGCCAGAAGCTAGCACTGGCAAGGCAAACGGAATTGGATGTTGAAGTGAGTGCAAGGAAGATTCAAACGCCTTACCAGACGGTGGAGATTCCTGATTCTGTCACGCTGCAAGATCCCAAAACTATTCGCTTGGACCGAGCAGGTGGCAATTCATCCCTGGCTAATGTTCACTTTCAGACACAGAGAGGAGTGGTGACCTATCAGCTTTCGCTTGGAAATGGAAAAATTAAAAAGAGCATCCGTTCCCGCTAGTATTCTCATAGAATCCCTAGTAGCTTTGAGTTTATTTGCCATGATTACGACCCTATTATTAGGGGAGATCCGGCGTTCGCGCAAGGAGCGACTAGCGGATTTCAATGAGGTAGAGGTCTTATCTGTCGCTCAAATGGCGCTTCAGACAGGGCAAAATCATCTGGAGGCTAATGGCATTCAGGTTCAAGTTGAAAAAGATGCCGATCAAATTACGGTCTATCATCAAGGAAAGGTGGTACTGCATGTGGAATAAAGGAATGGTTAAGGCCTTTACCTTGCTCGAAGCCTTAGTTGCTCTCTTAGTGCTCAGCGGAGGTGTGTTAGTCTTTCAAGGCTTGACCAAACTCCTGCATGCTGAATTGGACTACCAAGCGCATCAAAAGCAGGAAGAATGGATCTTATTTCAGCAACAAATGCAGGTGGAATTGGACCGGAGTCATTTTGAAAAAGTGGAGAACAACCATATCTACTTGATTCAGGATCAAAAACCAATTGCGATTGGCCAGTCTAAAGGAGATGATATTCGAAAAACAGATGCTAAGGGCAGGGGCTATCAGCCTATGATTTCAGGTGTTCACTCTAGTCAGATTTGGCAGGAGGGAGAGTTGATTCATCTGCGTTTGAATTTTGAAGAAGGTCTAGAAAGGGAGTATGTCTACCATGTGGTACCAGCGATGCAAAATGAAAAAAGTTAAGGCTGGTGTCTTGCTCTACGCCCTTTTGATGGCAGCTATTTTCAGTCTTTTGCTTCAGTTTTATCTTCACCGTCAGGTCGCGGGAAAACGGATCTTAAAGACGAGTCAAGATCGACTTCGGGCCTATGCTTTGGTACAATTGGCTCTTGAAAAAGGAAAGGGTGATGAGAAGGCATCAGAGATTCACTTAAAGTCTGGAGTTGTTCAACTACAGCAGGATTCTGGTTTTCTTCATGCCCAGGCTAAGATGGATGGAGAAAGCTATGAGTTTGTTCTTCCTGTAAGGGAAGAAAAAGATAGTAGAAAGAGTAAAAAAGAAAAGAAGAAGACACAGAAAGACAAGGAGAAGGCAGGGAGCGAAAAGCCTTCTGAAGAGACGCCAAAAGAGACGAAGGAACCATCAGAAAATAGCGAAAAAGACTAATTTTTGGTATGATAGGGTGCGGAGGAAATCATGAATTTCGAAAAAATTGAACAAGCCTATACCTATCTATTAGAAAACACTCAAAGTATTCAAAATGAATTGTCAACCAACTTTTATGACGCCTTGATTGAACAAAATGCCATGTATTTAGAAGGCAAGACAGATCTAGACATTGTCAAAAATAATAGCCAAAAATTAAAAGAACTAGGTTTAAGTAAGGAAGAATGGCGCAGAGCCTACCAATTCCTTTTTATGAAAGCTGCTCAAACAGAGCCTTTGCAAGCAAATCACCAGTTCACCCCAGATGCGATTGGTTTTATCATTACATTTTTGATCGATCAGTTGGCTAAAAGCGACCAACTGGATGTCTTAGAAGTGGGAAGTGGAACCGGAAATCTCGCTGAGACTATTGTCAACAATAGCCGTCTCACGATTGATTACTTAGGATTGGAAGTAGATGATCTCTTGATTGACCTATCTGCTAGTATCGCAGATGTGATGGAGTCTAGTGTTGTCTTTGCACAAGGAGACGCGGTTCGTCCACAAGTTTTGAAAGAAAGTGACTTGATTGTTAGCGATTTACCAATTGGTTATTATCCAGATGATGCGATTGCACAGCGCTATCAGGTAGTGAGCTCCGAAGGGCATACCTATGCCCATCACCTCATGATGGAACAGGCGCTGAAATACCTGAAACCTCAAGGAGTAGCTATCTTTTTAGCTCCCAACAACCTCTTGACGAGCCCTCAGAGTGATCTTTTAAAAGCTTGGTTGAAAGACAAGGCTCAAATCCTTGCCATGCTGACCTTGCCAGAAACTCTCTTTTCAAATCCAGCCTATGCTAAGACGATTTTCGTCCTACGAAAACAAGAAGAAGAGTCTGTTCAGCCCTTTGTCTATCCTTTTACCGATCTCCAGGATCAAGACCAGGTGGTTCACTTCATGGAAAGTTTCCAAAACTGGTTAAAGGATAGTGAAATTTGATCAAAGATCTGATATAATAGAGACAGTGAAAACGCTTAATGAGGTGAATATATGTCGAAAACAATTTCTATTAATGCAGGAAGCTCTAGTTTGAAATGGCAATTGTACCAAATGCCAGAGGAAACTGTTCTTGCAAAAGGGTTGATTGAACGGATCGGTTTGAAAGATTCTATTTCAACTGTTAAATTTGATGGACGTTCAGAAAAACAAGTATTAGATATCCAGGACCATACACAAGCTGTAAAAATTTTGTTGGATGATTTGATTCGCTTTGATATTATCAAATCCTACGATGAGATTACAGGCGTGGGTCACCGCGTCGTTGCTGGTGGAGAATACTTCAATGATTCTGCCTTGGTAGATGACGAAGTCCTTCGAAAAGTAGAGGAATTGTCTTTGTTAGCACCTCTTCATAATCCTGCAAATGCAGCTGGGATTCGGGCTTTTAGAGAGATTTGTCCAGATATTACCAGTGTTGTAGTATTTGATACTTCTTTCCATACAACCATGCCAGAAAAAGCTTATCGTTACCCTCTTCCAACCAAATATTACACAGAAAATAAGGTCCGTAAGTATGGCGCTCATGGAACCAGTCACCAGTATGTAGCTGGTGAAGCTGCTAAATTTCTTGGAAAACCGTTAGAAGAATTGAAATTGATCACCTGCCATGTCGGAAATGGGGTATCTGTTACAGCGGTTGATAAGGGAATTTCTGTCGACACATCGATGGGCTTCACGCCTCTAGGTGGCGTCATGATGGGAACGCGGACAGGGGATCTCGATCCAGCGATTATTCCTTACTTGATGGAACATACAGAGGATTTCAATAAGCCTGAAGACATCAGCCGCATCTTCAATCGTGAATCCGGTCTTCTGGGTGTTTCTGAATCTTCTAGCGACATGCGGGATATTCATACAGCGATGCACAATGGAGACGAAAAAGCCAAATTGGCTTACGATATCTTTATCGATCGTTTGCAAAAATACATTGGTCAATACTTAGCTGTCTTGAATGGTGCAGATGCCATCATTTTTACAGCAGGGATCGGTGAAAATGCAGTAAACGTTCGTTCTTCTATTATCAATGGGATCAGCTGGTTTGGATGCAAGGTCGACCCTGAAAAAAACGTCTTTGGAGTTGTCGGAGATATTTCCACAGACGATTCCCGTGTGAAGGTATTGGTTATTCCAACTGATGAAGAGTTGGTGATTGCGCGTGACGTTGAACGTTTCAAAAATCAGTAAACTGAAATAAAGTGAGAAGGCTAGAGGCGAAAGCCCCAGTCTTCTTATTTTATACGAGAAAGAGGTTGTCCATTGAAAAAAATACAGTCTTTTGTTCGAGAGCACCCATTATGTAAGAATGCTCTCTGGCTCCTGCTTTTTGTGCCCTTATTCTTTCTCTCCCAATTTCCCCTCATCACCATGGTTTATTCCCTTCAAGAAGGAGTGAATGCGGAGTCGGTTACTGTTTTTACAGCCTTAGCTACAGTGGTGGTGCTCTTTGCTTTTTATAGAATCATCAAGATGAGCCCTCTGGAGAACATAGATGTTCGGGTGATTACCTGGCCGGCTCTAGGGAGAAATTTTCTTTTTCTTCTCTTATTGATGGCTAATAACCTGCTCGCCTATCCCTTGTTGAAACAAGAGGCAGGTGGTACGACGGCAAATCAAGCAGCTCTAAATGAACTGCAATCTCATGCTCCTTTTCTTGCTATGGGTATGGTCGTGATCCTTGTCGCTCCGATTCTAGAAGAGCTGCTCTGTCGGGCTGTCATCCCTCGTTTGATCTTTCGAGGAGCAGAACCGATCGGTTACCTAGCTGGTGCTCTCTTTTTTACTTACTTACATGGACCGAGTACCTTGGGGGAATGGGTAGCTTACGGAGGCATGTCCTTGATCTTAACTTGGGTGGCTTATCGCTACAAGCGGATCGAGTATAGCATTTGCCTTCACATGACCTTGAATGCGCTGGCTTATTATTATCCGGTGGTCATACTCCTTTGTTTATTGCCAGTATGGAGAGTTTTCTTCCATGATAAATTATGATAAAATGGTAGGTACCAATGAGTTTTGATGCAGAACCATCCTACAGAAGGTCAGAAATCCGTATGGAGAGTAGACTCAGAGGTTTAGAACACTTGTTCTAGCCTCTTTTGTTCGCAATCATGCTGTAGGAAGGAAATCAAAGGAGAACGAAAATGATTGATAATAAATGGCTGAGTGGCCAAGGGACCCTTCTTTGTGGGATCTTAAATGTCACTCCGGATTCATTTTCTGATGGCGGTAAGTATACGAGTGTGGATGCAGCCTTGCAACAGGCGAGAAAACTGATCCAAGAAGGAGCTCAGATCCTCGATATCGGAGGAGAATCAACAAGACCAGGTAGTCATTATGTAGAGATCCAAGAAGAGATTGACCGCGTGGTTCCAGTAATTAAAGCCATTCGGAAAGAAAGTGATGTCTTGATCTCAGTGGATACCTGGAAGTCCCAGGTGGCGGCGGCGGCGCTCGAAGCTGGGGCTGATATTGTCAACGATATTACGGGTTTTCTTGGAGATCCTAAGATGGCTGCTGTCGTCGCGGAGCATGAAGCGAGCGCAGTTCTCATGTTTAATCCAGTGATGGCAAGACCGCATCATCCAAGTTCCACTATCTTTCCAAGTTTTGGTTTCGAACCAGTCTTTTCAGAGCAAGAGCTTCAACAGATGGCTCAAGAACCGATTCAAGACTTGATGTGGACCTTCTTTGACCGCTCGCTTGCGGTAGCGAAAGCAGCCGGTGTCCAGACGGATCGTATTATGTTGGATCCTGGGATTGGTTTTGGTTTGACCAAGCGTGAGAACTTACTCTTATTACAAGAACTCGGGACGATTCACCAAAAGGGGTATCCGATCTTTCTAGGGGTCTCCCGCAAACGATTTGTGGTCAATATTATTGAGGAAGCTGGATTTGAGACAGATCCTGCAACGGAGACTGGTTTTTGGAATCGGGACCTGGCTTCGAGCCATTTGACCAGTATTGCAGCCAGTCAAGGAGTCGAAGTGGTGCGGGTGCATGATATTCCCCTTCACAAGATGGCAGCCAGTCTGGGCCAAGCCATTTTCCAAGCCCAAGAGGCAGCAGATACCAATTTAAAACAATACAAGTAAATGAAGACAAAAGAACATCAGTTGGATCTTCGTTGGCTAGAAGCCTATCGTTCCCAAGATCCACATTTCGGTTTGGATCGCATGGAAGCTCTCTTGGCTTTGAGAGGAAATCCTCACCTAGACTGTCGGGTTATTCATGTTGCGGGGACCAATGGCAAAGGATCTACCATTGCTACCTTGTCTCAACTCTTGAGGCAGGCAGGTTTACGGGTTGGAGTCTTTACCTCTCCTTATCTGATCCATTACAATGACCAAATCACCATTAATGGCGAAGCCATTTCAGATCAAGACCTGCAAGCCTACCTGGATAGCTACCAGCAGCTCCTGCAAGCTGAACAATCAAGGGCCATCTTTCAAGGTTTGACGGAATTTGAAGTGATGACGGCGATCGCCTATGATTATTTTGCTCATGAGGAGCTGGATTATGTGATTATGGAAGTCGGTATGGGGGGACGACTAGACAGTACCAACGTCTGCCAGCCCGTTCTGACTGCGATCACATCGATTGGCTTGGACCATGTTGCTCTTCTTGGGCCAGATCTGGCTTCCATTGCCCGTGAAAAGGCAGGTATCATTAAGCCAGGAATTCCTCTGGTTCTAGGGAAATTAGAAGCAGAAGCTAGCCAAGTCATTGAAGGCATTGCGATTCAAGAGCAGGCACCGATAACAGCCTATGACAGAAATTACCAAGTTGAGCTAGAAGCCTCTTGTCTATCGGGCCAATCCTTTTCTTATCACAGTTCCAAAAGAGAAAAGACTCCCTATCAAGTAGCGCTCTTAGGTCATCACCAGGCTAGAAATGCAGCTCTTGCTATCAGTATCTGTGATGTACTTTTTGAAAGAGAAGGGCGTGAACTCTTGTCAAAAGAGTTGGTAGATAAGGCTTTGCGTCAGGTTGTCTGGCCTGGTCGGATGGAAGTGGTCTCGCAAAATCCCATGATCTTGCTAGATGGGGCCCATAACCCCCATGCCGTTGCGCCTTTGATCGCAAGTCTTCGAGAACTGTTCCCGAGTCAAAAAAAGACTATTCTTTTTACTTGCATCCGGACCAAAGCCTTAGAAGAGATGCTCATTCAGTGGCAGGAACTGGAAAATAGTCGCTTGATCCTCACGACCTTTGAAGATCCAAGAGCCTATTCTCAAGAAGAGATGACAACTGTTGCAAACCACCACCAGCTTGAGGAAGTCAACTGGCGAGAATTTCTACAAAACTGGCAAGCTGGAGATGATGAGCTTCTCATTGTAACGGGATCGCTCTATTTCCTTAGCCAGGTACGACCTTATTTATTAAAAACAGAAAAATTCAACTAGGAGATGATATGGATACAAAGAAAATTGAAGAAGCAGTAAAAATGATCATCGAGGCAGTCGGTGAAGATGAGAACCGTGAAGGGCTTCAAGAAACCCCGTCCCGCATTGCAAAGATGTACCAAGAAATCTTTTCAGGACTAGGACAGACGGCAGAAGAGCACCTGTCTAAATCATTTGAAATCATTGATAACAATATGGTGGTTGAGAAGGATATTTTCTTCCATTCCATGTGTGAACATCACTTTTTGCCGTTTTATGGAAAAGTGCACATTGCCTACATTCCAAATGGCCGTGTTGCTGGGCTTTCAAAACTGGCTCGTACGGTCGAAGTTTATGCTAAAAAACCACAGATTCAGGAACGATTGACGGTAGAAATCGCAGATGCCTTGATGGAATATCTTGGAGCGCAAGGTGCCCTTGTCTGGGTAGAAGCAGAGCATATGTGTATGAACATGCGTGGTGTCCGTAAACCTGGGACTGCTACAGTGACAACTGCTGCGCGTGGACTGCTTGCGACAGATAAAGACTTAAAAAATGAAGCCTATAAACTCATGGGCCACTAATGGCTGGCTATAAGAGGTGAACAGAGTGGATCAATTACGGATCAAGGACTTAGAGGTATACGCCTATCACGGTGTTTTCCCAGCAGAAAAAGAATTAGGACAACGCTTTGTCCTAGACCTATGGGTAGATTATGAGATGACTCGTGCTGCCCGCACAGGTGATTTGGAAGCTTCGATCCATTACGGGATCTTGGCGGAACAGTTGACCGAGTGGATGCAGGCAGAAAAGATTGATCTGATTGAAACGGTGGCCTTTCAATTGGTTCAAAAGATTTTCGAAAGCTATGCCTTCGTAGAAAAAGTTCGTCTGGAGTTGAAAAAACCTTGGGCTCCTGTTCCCTTGCCACTCGAGACTTGTTCGGTGACAATCGAACGGGAGAAAAAACGGGCCTTTATTGGGCTTGGCACCAATATGGGAGATAAACAACTGCAACTAGAGACGGCGCTAGAAAAACTCAAGGATCGAGGCATTCGCCTTCTTCAGACATCCACAAGGATTGAAACAGAACCCTGGGGAGGAGTGGAGCAGGACACCTTTTTGAATCAGGTGGCAGAGGTTGAAACCTGGATGACCCCAGAGGATTTACTAGAGACCTTACTTGCTATTGAGCAGGAAATGGGGCGTGTCCGTGAGATCAAGTGGGGGCCACGTGTGATCGATCTAGATCTGCTCTATATGGATGACACCATTTGTTACAGTCCGAGCTTGATCTTGCCGCATCCTTATGTGGCAGAACGTGCCTTTGTCCTAGAGTCTTTGAATGAAATTGCTCCTCATTTTGTGGACCCTGTTCAAAGAAAGCCCATTCGCCAATTATGGGAGGCTGTCAAATAGTCCCTCTTCTTTGCATCATAAAAAACAATCCCTCGAACAGGGATTGTTTTTGTTTGTCTTAGTTTATTTACGATACAAGCGATCGTATTGGTAGACAGGGTCCATGGTGACGTTGATACCGAGCTTACGAAGGACGTTCTTATCTTCGTCTGTCAGCATCACGGTTGAGTGGGCTTCACTGCCTTTCAACTTGCCTAATTCTTGCATAGCAAGCTTAGCATCTTCGTTGCTCATGGCTGTAATGGCAAGAGCAATGAGGATCTCGTTTGAGTGAAGACGAGGGTTACGGCTACCCAAATGATTGATCTTCAAGCCTTGGATAGGTTGGACGTATTCTGGCTCGATTAATTTGGTTTCTTTATCAATATGCGCCAATTTCTTGATCGCATTGATCAAGAGGGCTGCCGTTGGACCAAAGAGATCAGAGGTTTTTCCGGTCACCATCTCGCCGTTTGGCAATTCAAGGGCCAAGGCTGGCTCCCCTGTTTCTTCTTCTTTCTGACGAGCAAGCACGGTCACTTTCCGGTCATTTGGAGTAATGCCCAAATCATTCATCAAGAGCTCAATCTTCTTGACAGCTCCTTCACCGACACGCTCTGCTTTAACATCCAAGATAGTTTGGTAATAGCGACGGATGATTTCTTGTTGGGAAGCTTCAATCGCAGCGTCATTGTCCACAATGGCAAAGCCAACCATGTTGACGCCCATGTCTGTTGGAGAAGCGTAAGGAGAGGTTCCTAAGATGCGTTCCAACATGCGCTTCAAGACAGGGAAGATTTCGATATCGCGGTTGTAATTAACCGTTGTTTCCCCGTAGGTTTGGAGGTGGAAAGGATCGATCATATTGACATCGTCTAGATCTGCAGTCGCTGCTTCATAAGCTAAGTTAACTGGGTGGTGCAAAGGAAGATTCCATACTGGGAAGGTTTCAAACTTAGCATAACCTGATTTGATCCCATTTAATTGGTCATGGTACATATTGGACATACAAGTTGCCAGCTTACCAGAACCAGGTCCAGGAGCCGTTACAACGACCAAATTGCGGCTAGTCTTGATGTAGTCATTTTTCCCCATCCCTTCAGGAGAGATGATGTGGTCCATATCGGTCGGATAGCCCTTGATCGGATAGTGGAGATAAGAGGCGATGCCGCTCTTGTCCAGTTGTTTGCGAAAGGCGTCTGCTGCAGCTTGTCCAGCATATTGGGTGATGACAACAGAGCCTACAAAGATCCCCAATTCATTGAATTTGTCGATCAAACGTAGCACTTCTTGATCATAAGAAATTCCTAGATCCCCACGGGCTTTTGAGTGCTCAATATTGTTGGCATTGATGGCAATGACAATTTCCACTTGGTCGCGCAATTCTTGGAGCAACTTGATCTTATTATCTGGTTCGTATCCAGGGAGGACACGAGCAGCGTGGAAGTCTTCTAACATCTTACCACCAAATTCAAGGTAGAGCTTGCCATCGAATTGGTTGATCCGCTCAATAATGTGGTCACGTTGCAAGTTCAAATACTTTTCAGAACTAAAAGCTTGTTTTTTCATGTAAAACTCCTGTATATAAGGGAAGGGCCTGCCACACAAATCCAAGGATGAGTGTTCTGTTCCCTACCATTTCATTCTTTCATATTATATCAGAAAACAGATGGAAGATAAAATATTCTAAGATACTTTCCTAAGATGAGGTTAGACATCATAGAATTTGATTGTTCAGGCATATTTTTTTACATAAAATGACCTAAGTGATGCTAAACAAATAAAATGAGGTAGTCTATTAAGGTCATTGCAGGGTGCACTTAAACTTTCCGCTGTGAGAAAAGTGCCTGAAACGACTCAGTTTCAGGCACTCGGAATTATTGAGACCTCAGGCTCAATAATTAGTCTTGGAACTTCGGAGAAGTTCGCAGACGTCCGTACTCACCTAAGGAAAGTTTTTAAGAGGATTTTATCCTCGATCTGAAAGTCCCTTACGGGGACTCGTGATAGATGTTGCTTAATAGTGTTTGATCAAATCAACTGTAGAGCGATCCAATTTCTTAACCAATGCTTGTAAGAAGGCTTGCGCTTGCAAGAAATCATCCATGGCATAGAGGGTTTGGTGAGAGTGGATGTAACGTGCACAGACACCAATAGTGGTTGATGGGACTCCACCATTCTTCAAGTGTGCTGCACCTGCATCGGTACCACCTTTGGCACAATAGTATTGGAATTTGATGCCCGCTTCTTCAGCAGTAGTGAGCAAGAAATCTTTCATATTTGGTAGCATGATGTGACCTGGATCGTAGAAGCGAAGCAGTGTTCCTTCCCCAATCGCACCTTGGTCTCCAAAGACATCAGCTGCTGGCGAACAGTCTACAGCAAGGAAGATTTCAGGATCAAATTTAGTGGTTGAAGTGTGAGCTCCACGAAGTCCCACTTCTTCTTGAACGTTGGCCCCTACATAGAGTTCGTTGTTTAAGGCTTGTCCGGAAAGACTCTTAGCCAATTCGCTGACCATCAAGACGCCGTAGCGGTTATCCCATGCTTTTGAGATGACGTTTTTACCATTAGCAGTGAGAATCGCAGAGCTATCTGGGACCAAAGTATCTCCAGGACGGATCCCATAACTTTCAGCTTCAGCCTTAGAGCTAAAGCCTGCATCAAAGACGATGTCGCTAATAGCAGGTACGGTTGGTCCACCTGTTCCACGTGTCAAATGAGGAGGAACAGATCCTGAAATAGCAGGGTATTCACGCCCGTCACGTGTAAAGAGTTTGAAGCGTTGGCTGCTGACGACCATCGGATTCCAACCTCCGATTGGGACAACACGGAAAGTTCCGTCAGCTTTGATTTCGCTGATCATAAAACCAACTTCATCCATGTGAGCAGCTACTAAGATACGAGGAGCATCGGCTGCTGTGGAGTGTTTGACCCCAAAGATCCCACCGAGACCATCTGTCACGATTTCGTCCACATGAGGGGTCAATTGTTGGCGCAAATAATCCCGTACAGGAGCTTCATGACCTGAGATAGCAGGGATTTCAGTTACTTCTTTGATTTTAGAAAATAAATCAGTCATAGGTTACCTTCTTTCTGATGCTATTTTATCACTTTTTCTACAAGGATGGTAGCGTTATTATGGAAATCAGTCTCTAAAAGCAGAGGGAGAGATCTAGCCTAGACCGTTGTCCCTCTGCTTATTTTGTGTTACAATAGGCACTATGAAAGCTAAAAAAATTATTTTGTCTAGTCTGGCTGTAGCAAGTGCAGGAGCTCTTGCGGCCGGTGTCTATAAAATTGCCAAAGATCAAAAGCGTCTCCGTACCCAAGAAGAGTTGGTAGCAGAAGTACGGGAGCAAATGGAAGCCATGGGGACGATTGCGACTCTGTATGTGGAACTCTACGAGTCTAGTGAAGAGCGCTTAGTAGGTGGTGTCATTTTTGAAGATGAGCGCCATTACCGCTTTGTCTATGAGGACGGTCTCTTGCATTATGAAGAGGAAAAACTATGATTACACCAAATTCTCTAGAAGAAATTGCTTCTTATATAGAGCAAGAGGACAAGAAAGTGTTTGTCTTTTCAGCAGATTGGTGTGGGGATTGCCGTTACCTCAAACCTTTTTTGCCGGAGATTGAGGCTGAAAATCCCGAATTTACCTTTATCTTGATTGACCGCGATGCCTATATGGATCTGGCGAAAGTCTGGGATGTTTATGGGATCCCAAGTTTGGTGGTTCTGGAAAAGGATAAGGAAATCGGTCGGTTTGTCAATCGGGATCGGAAAACCAAAGCGCAGATTACAGCATTCTTAGCAGGATTAAAATAGGAGAAAATCATGATTGTAACATACAACAAAGAACAAGTCGGCGATGTCTTGATGTTGACCCTGAAAAATAGTGGGGAAGCCAAGCTCGCGGTGGAGAGAAAAGGAAAAGTGGCTCGTGTTTACCGTGAGGACAACCAAGAAACGGTTGCCTGGAATATCTTTGATGCCTCATCTTTCTTCGCCATCGAAGGCAAGGGCCAAGTCTTTTTGACAGATGAGCAAGTAGCTCGTTTGAACCAAGAATTGGAAAGAGAAGGCTTCGCAGAACGTTTGGTCAACGATCGGGAACCAAAATTTGTGGTGGGAGAAATCCTTGAAATGGTGGCCCATCCAGATAGTGACCACTTGAATATCTGCCAGGTAGCAGTTGGACCAGATAAGACAGTTCAGATCGTAGCAGGAGCTCCAAATGCGCGGGTGGGTCTAAAGACCATTGTTGCTCTTCCAGGTGCCATGATGCCGGATGGTAGCTTGATTTTCCCAGGGGCTCTTCGTGGAGAAAAAAGTTATGGCATGATGTGCAGTCCGCGTGAATTGCACTTGCCAAATGCTCCTCAAAAACGAGGCATTATTGAATTGGATGATGCAGAAGTAGCAGGGACACCTTTTGATCCTGCTCGTCACTGGCACGAATAAAGAGAAGAATCTAGGATATTTTGAATCCTAGATTTTTTGATTTTGGTTTGTCACCTCCATTTTTTAAAATTTTTTCGAATAAATAGATAGGAGGTAAATGATGTATAATAAAGTTGTTTTAATCGGTCGCTTAGTAGCGGCTCCAGAATTGCATAAAACCAGCACAGACAAATCCGTTGCCCGAGTGACCGTTGCGGTCAATCGTCGCTACAAGGACCAAAACGGGGAGCGAGAGACTGATTTTGTCAATGTCGTTGTCTGGGGGAAATTGGCTGAAACCATGGCTAGTTATGCTAGCAAAGGGAGCCTGATCTCTTTGGATGGAGAGATTCGGACGCGCCGCTACGAGAAAAATGGAGTTATGCAGTATGTGACAGAGGTCCTCTGCCAAAGTTTTCAGTTGCTAGAGAGCCGCGCTCAGCGAGCGATGCGTGAAAATGGTGGAACGGGAGATTTAGCCGATATCATCTTAGAAGAAGAAGATCTTCCTTTTTAGGATCAAAAAAGAAAGCTGGTTCGTTTATAGACCAGCTTTTTTGATACTTGCTAGGGATTTCATTCGGGAACTACTCTTTTAAAAATAAAGCAAAAATATGCATCTGTACAATAAAAGCCAGCACTTTTCTTGAAAAAGTAGTAGAATAAAGTAATATATATTCAAAATTTTCAGAAAAGGAACGGAGTTTGAAGGGGAAAGAAGAAAGAAAAGAACGGTTGAAATGGCTGATAAAACGGGTTTTACTGGTGATTCCAGTGGCCTGCATCCTCTTGTGGATCTATGCCGTTTGTCAAACCAGTAGCATCAAGGATCAGACCAAGATCGGTGTCACCTATATGACCATGAACAATGAGTTCTATAAAAGTATTCATTCGGAAATTAGTCGAATTGCCGATGAGAGAGGGGCTCTTGTATCTGTCCGAGATCCGGAATTGGATGAAAAAAGGCAGAGCCAGCAGATCGATGATTTTTGCGCCCAAAAAGTAAATGTGATTGTGATTAATCCGGTCAAAGGGGATAGTCAGCCCATTTTAAGAGCTCTTAAAAAAGCTAGAAAACAAGGAATTAAGATCATTGCAGTTGATACCCAGCTCAAGCATTTTAAGCCGGATGCCAGCATTGTCTCCGACAACTACCAAGCAGGAGTCTTGATTGCGAAAGAGCTGATGAAACGCTCTTCAAATGCTCGGATCCTTCTCTTGGAGCATAAGGGGACTGTTTCAGCAGATACGCGGATTCAGGGATTTAAGGATACCATCAAAGGACATGGGTCATATGAGATTATCTCGGAACTAGAAACCAAGGGTCAGACGGAGATCGCTATGCCAGCTGTCCGTAAGTTCTTGCAGTCAGGGGGGAATGTCGATACACTAGTTGCCCTGAATGACCGTTCAGCTATAGGAGCTTTAGCAGCGATCAAGGAGCAAGGAATCACCCATCCCATTGCGATCTATGGGATTGATGGCTCACCAGATATGAAAGCCTTGCTGCACTCGACAGATGATGTCGTAGGAACCGTTGCCCAGTCTCCGTTGAAGATGGGAGACCGTGTGATGGAGGTCATCCAAGATATGACGGCTGGGAAGAGCTACCAAAAAGAGATAACCATTCCGGTTCAAATGATGACAAAGGAAAACATCGATCACTTTGATGTGAATGGGTGGCAGTAATGAGAAAATTTAGAGGTGTGAGATACAGTTTGGCAATTCTGATGGTCGTGAATTTTATCGCTGTGATGCTCAACAGTATCATCTATCTTCAAGCAACCAACTATATCATTGCCCAACGGCAAGCTTCTCTATTAGTAGAACGCTTAGAGCGTATTCCTTTTGCGCCCTCTACAACTTTTTGGTTGTCTGCGCTCTTATTTGCTGGAATTGCCTTGATCTCCATGAGTCGTTACCGGTCTCAAACGAGTCGATGGTCCATTTTTGATAAGTGGAACATTCTGGAGATCCTCCTGATGTTGCTCTTGATGTGGGTCCAAAATGTAGCTTATAACGGGCTCATTCTCTTGGTTTTTGCGGATATCTTCTATGGTTCCAAAGAGTTGAATACCAAGCGAGACCGCAAGTATTGGTTTGCTTTTATCCTAGTGAGTTTCTTGATGCTTCTTGTGACCAATTCAGACGTCTTTTCGCTTTTCTTTCCGATACCTTCTCTGGATGTCTATATTCATTTTTATCCTGCCTCCATTCGGATTCTGGCCTTTTTCTTAAAGAATTCCCTCTATGCCTTGAATATGGTGCTCTTCATTATTTCGCTTTTGTTCTATATTATGAATGTTCTTGCGGAAAACCACGAAGTAGAAGAAGAGTTGGCCATGGTTTCGAAGGTCAATACGGAGTTGAACAACTATATGGCCTTGTCTGAGAAGATTGCAGAAGATCGGGAGCGCAAGCGGATTGCTCGGGAAATTCACGATACCTTGGGACACGCGCTAACAGGGATCTCGGCCGGCTTAGATGCTGTTGGGGTCTTGATTGATATCGATCCCAATCGGGCAAAAGAGCAGGTAAAAAGTGTATCAGAAGTTGTCCGGGAAGGAATCCAGGATGTGAGGGGCTCTCTCAACCGCCTCCGTCCAGGTGCCCTTGAGGGACGAACCCTCAAAGATGCTTTGGAAAAGATGATCCGCGAGTACCAGACGCTTTCCAACTTGCAGGTTGATTTACACTATGAATGGGTCGATGTCGATATGGACGTCATGATTGAAGATACGATCTTTCGTGTGATCCAAGAGTCTATGACCAATGCGGTTCGCCACGGTCATGCCAGTCAGATGAGCCTTCATTTTTTTGAGGATAAAGAAAATTACCTGATTGAGTTGCAGGACAATGGGGTTGGATTTGAAACCTTGACCTATGGCTATGGGCTCAAGCAGATGATGGAGCGTATTTCCATCCTAGGAGGACAGCTTCAATTTGAAAGTCGCGATGGATTTTTCACGCGCGTCAGTTTACCGAAATATAAAGAAGGGAGATAGAGATGGTGATAAAAGTAATGGTGGCAGATGACCAGGCCTTGATTCGAGAATCTCTGAAAATTATTTTGTCAGCCCACCCCGATATCGAAGTGGTGGCCACAGTGGAAGATGGGAATCACGTCTTATCTAGCATTCCACAGACACATCCTGACCTGATCTTAATGGATATCCGGATGCCAGGCATGGATGGGGTTTTGGCGACAAAAGAAGTCAAAGAGCACTATCCGGATATCAAAATTATTATTTTAACGACCTTTGACGATGATGAATTTATCTATAGTGCACTCAAGTATGGTGCTTCAGGTTATCTTTTAAAGGGAGCCTCGACAGAGGAACTCTATGAAGCGATTAAGGTGGTATATCAGGGCGGAGCCATGATCAACCCGAATATCGCTAGTAAAGTCTTTCAAATTTTCTCACAAATGGCCAAAACCAACTTCTCTATTGCTGTAGATGAGGACAATGTCAAGGATTTGAGCACGACGGAATGGCGCATTATCCAAGAGGTCGGCTATGGGGAGTCCAATAAAGAAATTGCAGCCAAACTCTTCTTATCAGAAGGAACCGTGCGCAATTACTTATCAACGATTTTGGCGAAATTAAACCTACGAGATCGAACGCAATTAGCGATCTGGTCAGTCCAAACAGGAGTGACGAGACGTGATTTTTCTAAAGGAAATACAGAATGAAATTGAAGCGAAAGCATCTTTGTTGGGGGATTGGTCTCCTTGTTGTGCTCTGTGCGAGCGCGGGTTTTTATTGGTGGAAACAGCAACCGACCGTACTCCATATCGGCGTTTATGCAGGTTCTAGCTGGGATGTGCCGACCAGTCAACGTTCCCATGCCTTGGATCGTGCGATTCAAAAATTTGAAAAATCCCATCCCCACGTTCGTGTAGAGTATGAAAACGGGATTCCGCAGTCAGATTATTCAGACTGGCTCTCTGAAAAGATTGTCTCAGGAAAGACGCCAGATGTGTTTATGGTCTCTGAGCAAGATCTTTCCTTATTAGCAGCGCGAGGCGTATTAGAAAAGTTAAACGGCTATATGGATCGAAAAGATCAAGCTGCCTTTTATCCCGTTGCCTTTGAATCCGGTGTCTATCAGGGGCAAACCTATGCCTTACCTTATGAAAGCAATCCGATTTTGATGTGTGTCAATAAAGATCTCTTGGATAAAGAAGGTATCGCGGTTCCCAAAGAAGGCTGGACCCTTGAAGAGTTCTATACGATTTGCAAGAAACTAACCAAAGATACCAATGGGGATGGGCAATTGGACCAATTTGGGAGTACAGAATACACCTGGAAAGAAGCCTTGGCGGCAAATGGAGGTCATCTCTTCCAAGGAGGCATGCTCAAGCTGACAGCTCCAGAAGTCAAAGAATCTTTGACTTTTCTGCAAAAATTGGAAGATCTAAATAAAAATTACAAGGTGAGCTCTAAAGATTTTGACCAGGGGAAAGTCGCCTTCTATCCCATGACCTTGGCCCAATATCGGACCTATAAACCTTATCCCTACCACGTTTCAAAATATTCAAACTTCACCTGGACCTGTATCCCGATGCCTGCTAAGTCAAAAACGACCAAGGCAACCTTAGTCACGACGACTTCTTTTGCTATGTCAGCTCGGAGTTCTCATTCCAAGTTGGCTTGGGAATTGATGCAACTCTTAACAGAGGATCCCGAAATTCAACAAACCCTCTTTGCCCAATCCCAGGGGATCTCTGTCATGCCACAGGTCGTCAAGAGTCGCTCTAGTAAAGACCTTTTGCAGGTAGATGATTTTGGGACGGATTCCTTGACCAATCAGACCTTGAACCGCATCATGGAACAAGCTGTTGAAAGTAGTCCTAAAAATGTCTCAAAAGAGGTGTTAGAAAAGTTAGATTACTTGATTGGCAATGCCTTGCGCGATCAAGATGTTGAGAACCGCTTGCCTCAAATTCAGAGGGAGATTGAAAGTAGTCTACAGGTAGGAGTTTAGAGTAAAATAAGATGGCATTTTGTCAAGTGACAGATGTCATTTTTTTATTGCTAAATGTCATATTGGGAATGTGACATTTGACAATATAAAAACGCTTTCAAATAGTCTACAATAGAGTCAAATAAAGGAGGCGTAGAAAAATGAAATACCTCGTTTTGGTCAGTCATGGTGGACTGGCAGAAGGTCTAAAAACATCACTAGCCATGTTTGCTGGTGATAAGATGGATCAGGTCATCGCAGTTGGACTCAAAGAAGGAAAATCAGTTGATGACTTCGCAGTTGATTTCAGAGAGAGCATTTCAGGATTGACAGCTGATGATTCTGTTTTGGTCTTGGCAGATATCGTAGGTGGTAGTCCATTAACCACTGCAGCCACGGTTCTAGAAGAAGCTGGAAAGCTCGATGGAGCCTTAATCCTTGGTGGGATGAACCTCACCATGGCCTTGACGGCAGTTGTGATGAAGGATGTGTTGGATGGAGACGATTTGTCAGCCACCATCTTATCAGAAGCACGATCTGCACTACAGCCTTTTGAAGTTTCAGCCACTGGTGCTGAAGAAGATGATGACGATATTTAATAGGGAGGTACCTTATGGTAGTAACATTTGTACGGATTGATGACCGCATGATTCACGGTCAGACAGTCACACGCTGGGCAAAGGAAAAACCATGTGATGGTTTGATTGCCGTAAACGATGCAGCAGCATCAAACAAGGTTTTGATTCAAGCTTACAAAGGCGCATCAGACAAGAAAACCTTTGTATGGACAAAGGAAGCCTTTAAAGAAAAATCAGCAAAAGTAACAGAATCAGATAGTCGTTACTTCTTGATCACCAAAAATCCAATCGATATGAAGGAAATTTTGGTCGACCAAGGGTTTGTCCCAGGTGATGTCAAAGAAATCATTGTTGGCCCTGCAAATGATCGTCCAGGTGCTGTGAAATTGGGAAATAACCAATCCATCACTCAGGAAGAAGCAGAAGCCTTCCAAGCCATTCAAGCAGCAGGCTACAAGGTGAAATTCCAATTGTTGCCAGATGTTTCCATCGGGTATTGGGATGATTTCAAATCAAAATTTGGTTTTTAAAACTAACAGTCCTATCTGTTAGGTAAATAAATTTACAAACAAAAGGAGCGTTTGTTATGACAATTTCATGGATTCAAGCAATCTTGCTTGGTATTTTCGCCAGCTTGTCTTCAATGCCTGGTATGGGAGGTTCCAGTATCGGGAACTATACACTCGGTCGTCCTTTGATCGGTGGGTTGATTTCAGGTTTAATTCTTGGAGATGTGACAACTGGTATTATGGTCGGGGTTGCCCTTCAAGTCGTTTATATCGCCTTAGTAACACCTGGTGGTACCGTATCTGCCGATGTGCGTGCCATCTCTTACATCGGTGTTCCTCTTGCTATCTTGTTTGTGCATGCCAACAACATCACAGATGAAGCAGGAATCGCCGCAGCTGCAGCTCCAATCGGTGCAGCCGTTGGGACAATCGGTACAGTTCTTTTCTACGGTACCGCTACTATGAACTTGGTATGGCAACACATCGGTTGGAAAGCCGTTGAAGAAGGAAACTTCAAAAAACTCTACGCAGTTGACTGGGTTTACCCTTGGATCTCTCACTTCCTCTTCTCTTTCCTTCCAACAATGATTATCACCAAATACGGTGAAAACATGGTTGATTTGATGAAACAATACCTTCCTATGGATGGTTACTGGATGAAAGCCCTCTTTACAGTCGGTGCTCTTCTCCCATGTGTCGGTATTGCCATCTTGTTGAAACAAATTGTTACAGAAGCAACTGACTTCATTCCATTCTTTGTTGGATTTACCTTGGCAAAATCTCTCGGATTGAACTTGGTATCCAGTGCCGTTGTTTCATTAATCTTTGCAGTAATCTACTATGAACTTGAAGTGATCAAATCGATGAAAGCTGCTCCAGCCGGAGTGGTGGACCAAGACGATGATGAGGAGGATATTTAAAATGGCTGATAGAAAGAAAATTTCAAAGAAAACATTAGCAAAAGCATTCCATCATTGGTATTATGGTCATTTGACTTGTTTCTCTCAAGAACATATGCAAACCTTCGGGTACTTGACTTCTATGCTTCCAATCGTAGAAGAAATATATGACACAAAAGAAGAACAAAAGGATGCTATGCAAACCTATACGGCCTTCTTCAACACTGAACCACAACTTGGATCTCTTGTTGTAGGGATCACAGCTGGTTTGGAAGAAGCGCGTGCAAACGGAGATGCAGTGGATGGCGAAACCATCAACGGTATGCGTGCCGGTTTGATGGGACCAATCGCTGGTATTGGTGACTCATTGGTCGTTGGTACCTTGATTCCAGTTCTCTTGGGGATTGCCCTTGGCCTTTCTAAAGGTGGTAACGTCGCTGGTGCCCTCTTCTACATCGTCGTATGGAACCTCTTAGTCTACTTTGGTATGCGCTTTGCCTTCTTCAAAGGTTACCAATTAGGGGATAAAGCCGTTGAATTCCTTGTAGGACCAAAAGGACAAGCTCTTCGTAAAGCGATCAGCGTTGTCGGTGGTATGGTTATCGGTGCCGTAGCAGCTACTTGGGTATCTGTTACAACAGCCCTTCAATTCAAGAATTCTGAAGGAAAAGTCTTCTTGAACATCCAAGAAAAGATCGATGGTGTTTATCCAGGTCTCTTGACAGCAACCTTCATCACCCTTTGCTGGTGGTTGATGTCTAAGAAAAAAATTTCACCAAACAAAGTTATGTTACTTCTCGTTGTAGTTGCTTTGATCGGTGTTGCCCTTGGTATCTTCGACCCACATCTTAAATACTAAGGAAAAGAAAAAACGAATTTGCTAGTAGGAGTTTTTGAGAATGAAGTGAATTGACCTCCTTTACTTGCACTTCATTCTCAATTTTTATCAGGAGGAATCCCATGGTTACAAAACAAGAACTTGTCAATGGATATGAAACAGAAATCAAGTACCAACGCCACATGCTTGAAAACCTTGGTCGTTGGTTCAGCTTACTCTTTATCATTGCCAGTATTGGTGTGGTATTGATCTATCTCTTTCACAAAAGTTTCCTCCCACTCTTGATCCTCGGGATTTTACTAGCCTTGGTTGGAATTTTAGGCATGATTGTTTTTGGATATGGCATCTACCGCGGGCGGATCAATCTTCAAAAAGTGATCGACGATTTCAATCAAAAATTGACAATTTTAAATTGATATTTTAGAAACATCTCATCTATTTTTGAGGTGTTTTTTTCTTGACTATTTCTGACCAAGTGATACAATAGAAACATAAGTTAGCACTTACGTATAGAGAGTGCTAAAAACACGTATGGAGGAATGAACATGTTAAAACCATTAGGAGACCGTGTGGTCTTAAAAGTAGAAGAAAAAGAACAGACTGTTGGAGGTTTTGTCCTCGCCGGTGCGAGCAAGGCTGATACAAAAACAGCTGAAGTAGTGGCCGTTGGTGAAGGTGTGCGTACCCTAAGTGGTGAACTCATCGCCCCAGCTGTAAAAGCAGGAGATCACGTTTTGGTTGAAAGCCATGCAGGAATTGAAGTGAAAGATGGGGAAGAAACCTACACCATCGTTGGAACAGCGAACATTCTTGCAATTGTAGAGTAAGAGAAGAAAGAGGTAAGAGAAATGGCAAAAGATATTAAATTTTCATCTGATGCACGTTCTGCAATGGTCCGTGGTGTCGATGTCTTAGCAGATACAGTGAAAGTTACGTTGGGCCCTAAAGGTCGCAATGTGGTTCTTGAAAAATCATTTGGTTCACCCTTGATCACAAATGACGGGGTGACCATCGCAAAAGAAATCGAATTGGAAGACCATTTTGAAAATATGGGTGCTAAATTGGTGTCAGAAGTGGCTTCTAAGACCAATGATATCGCAGGTGACGGTACAACGACCGCAACGGTTTTGACTCAAGCCATCGTCCGTGAAGGGATCAAAAACGTCACTGCAGGTGCTAACCCAATTGGCATACGTCGTGGGATTGAGACCGCTGTTGCAACAGCAGTAGAAGCTTTGAAAAACAATGCGATCCCAGTATCGAGCAAGGAAGCGATTGCTCAAGTAGCTGCTGTGTCTTCTCGTTCTGAAAAAGTTGGTGAGTACATCTCTGAAGCCATGGAAAAAGTTGGCAAAGATGGGGTTATCACCATTGAAGAATCTCGTGGAATGGAGACAGAACTGGAAGTCGTTGAAGGAATGCAGTTTGACCGTGGTTACCTTTCACAATACATGGTCACTGATAATGAAAAAATGGTAGCAGACCTTGAAAATCCATACATTTTGATCACTGACAAGAAGATTTCAAATATCCAAGAAATCTTGCCATTGTTGGAAAGCATTCTTCAAAGCAACCGTCCACTCTTGATCATCGCTGATGATGTCGATGGCGAAGCTCTTCCAACACTTGTCTTGAACAAGATCCGCGGTACCTTTAATGTCGTAGCTGTCAAGGCACCAGGATTTGGAGATCGCCGCAAAGCCATGTTAGAAGACATTGCCATCTTGACAGGTGGTACAGTCATTACAGACGATCTTGGTTTGGAATTGAAAGATGCAACCATTGAAGCACTTGGTCAAGCAGCTAAAGTTTCAGTCGATAAAGACAGTACTGTCATTGTCGAAGGTTCTGGTAACCCAGAAGCGATCGCTAACCGTGTCGCTGTTATCAAGTCACAAATCGAAACCACAACCTCTGAGTTTGACCATGAAAAATTACAAGAACGTTTGGCTAAATTGTCTGGTGGTGTTGCCGTAATCAAGGTCGGTGCTGCAACAGAAACAGAATTGAAAGAAATGAAACTTCGTATCGAAGATGCCCTTAATGCGACTCGCGCAGCCGTTGAAGAAGGGATCGTTGCCGGAGGTGGTACAGCCCTTGTCAATGTCATCTCTGCGGTCGCAGCCCTTGAATTAGAAGGAGATGAAGCGACCGGACGCAATATCGTTCTTCGTGCTTTGGAAGAACCGGTGCGCCAAATTGCCCACAATGCCGGTTACGAAGGATCTATTGTGATTGATCGCTTGAAAAATGCCGAAGTCGGAACAGGCTTCAATGCTGCAACAGGTGAATGGGTGAATATGATTGATGCAGGGATCATCGACCCTGTTAAAGTCAGTCGTTCAGCCCTTCAAAACGCAGCTTCTGTTGCTAGCCTCATTTTGACAACCGAAGCAGTCGTAGCCAACAAACCAGAACCAGCAGCCCCAGCAGGACCAGGAATGGATCCAGGCATGATGGGGGGAATGATGTAACCTGATACCAATGATTGGTGCTAAAGCACCGAATCATTGGACGGTAGCCGCTATATTGCGGTCTACCTAATCATCTTACTAGCTCAAAGGGAGGAAAGTATCGTTCCTCCCTTTTCACGTCGTAACCTATGTAAAACAAAGAAGGCAAGATCGGCCTTCTTTATTTTCTGTCGTAATCGGTACATGATTGAGGCTTTGCCTCTCATCATTTGACGCCAGCCGCTATTGTGCGGCATGGCTAATCATCTTACTAGCT
>NZ_JAPVZB010000013.1:0-73383 GCF_041432125.1 Streptococcus sp. 20925_1_77 | reverse complement strand
CCCAACCTCATTCTGTTCCTAGTTTTAGGAATTTTCCATTTTTATAGAGAGAAAAAGGTGTACAATGGAGGTGAAAAGGAAGGTGATTTATATGGAAGAAAGGGATGTGATTCAAGAAGCAAGAACGACGATCAGCCTTCTTCAAACAGCCTTTTCTAAGGGATTCACCCCCAGTTTAGATGCCCTTCGATTTCGAGAAAATCTAGATCAGATGTTGAAAGGTTTACGAAAGGCTAGGCGGGTAGACAATCGTCTGTTGATGGAGTTGGAAAAGTTTTATCAGACCGCCAGTCTATTGATTGGTCTGGGTGGGTTAGCTTTGAACGAAGAGGCCTTTCAAGCTTGGCGAACTTATGATCACTGGCATTACGAGGTTGTGAAGCCTCAGTTACAGGTCTATGGACCGACTGTGGTTTTGTAGTTGAATCTAGCTTTGTGTTTGTCCACAGATATTCAGAGGAGGTGTTGGTCATGATAGTCCTTCATGATTTACTACATCAGTTAACCCTATCATTTTGGAACTTCTATTACTCGCTCTTTTTCTTATTTGAAAAATAAGAAGGATTGAATCCCTTTTACATATAGTAGAAGGGATTTTTGATGCAGAATCCTTGAAAATCTGAGGCTCTTGGATTATGATGGAGCTAATAGTAAGAAGCGTTCCTTGTGGGGAATGCAGGAAGCGAGGAGAAAAGATGGCAGAGATTTATCTAGCAGGTGGCTGTTTTTGGGGCTTAGAGGAATATTTTTCACGGATCCTCGGTGTAGAAGAGACGACGGTGGGCTATGCCAATGGCCAGGTAGAAACGACCAATTACCAACTGATCAAGGAAACGGATCATGCAGAGACCGTTCAGGTCATCTACGATCCAAATAAAATCACCCTACGAGCGATTCTGCTCTACTATTTCCGGGTGATCGATCCCTTGTCCATTAACAAGCAGGGAAATGATCGAGGCCGCCAATATCGAACCGGTGTCTATTATACAAACGAGGCAGATCGTGAAGTGATCGCCCAAGTGTTTGCGGAAGAAGAGAAGCAACTAGGCCGCAAAATTGCGGTTGAGTTGGAACCCTTGCGCCACTATATCCTAGCTGAGGATTACCACCAAGACTACCTCAAGAAGAATCCTGGAGGCTATTGCCACATCGATGTGACGGATGCTGAGCAACCCTTGATTGATCCGGCAGCCTATCAGAAGCCAGATCAAGAAACCTTAAAGGCGAAACTGACAGCAGAACAGTACCAAGTCACTCAGGAGAGTGCGACGGAACGTCCGTTCCACAATGCCTATGATCAGACCTTTGAAGAGGGCATCTATGTGGATATTACGACTGGTGAGCCTCTCTTCTTTGCCAAGGATAAGTTTGCGTCTGGCTGTGGCTGGCCAAGTTTCTCTCGTCCCATTGCCAAAGATGTTGTCCAATATTACCAGGACCATAGCCACGGGATGGAGCGGATCGAAGTTCGTTCCCGCTCAGGCAATGCCCATCTAGGACATGTCTTCACAGATGGACCAAAAGACCAAGGAGGTCTTCGCTATTGTATCAATTCGGCCTCTCTGCGCTTTATTCCAAAAGATGAAATGGAGCAAGAAGGTTATGGATATTTGTTAAAAGCTTTGAGATAAGAGGGTCTTTCTAGTAGATCGAAAAACGGAGTTAATGATGAAAAAAAGAAATTTGTGGCTAACAATTTTTGCGCTTTCGGCTATGGTGACTCTGATTGGGTTAGGATTTACTGCCTATAATCATTTTGTATTCCATCAACCTTTTATGAATCGGACGACAAAAGGGTTGTTTTCGGCCTTTTTCCTAAGTCTTGTCATGGTTGCAATTAGCTTGTCCAAATCAAACGATAAAAAGTGATGATCGATCATTTATATGAATTAATCAACTGTGCAGGAGCAGGACAAAGAAGCGGTTCTAAACAATAGCGCTTCTGTCCTGCTCTCTTTTTTCTCTTCTTAAAAATTGTGATACAATGAAGAGAAAGTATTTCAATGACAGCTCAATATGTCGGCGGATCATTGGAGAAACTAGGTACGAAGAAGAGGTAGGAATGTTAGAGAAGTGGGAGAGTGTGAAAGGAACCATCAAAACGATGGGAAAAGAACTATCGGCGGCCTTTGACTGGGCTTTTGATCGTCTTTTTTCAAGGATTCAGCTGACCAATGAACAGTTTGTCTATGTGCTCTTGTCAGTCGTTTTTATCGTGGCCAATGCTATCTTGTGGGTGCAAAAGTTCCAAGGCTTTCCGATCACCGCAACCGAACGGCCAGAGGTTGTGTACAAGGCCAAGACACCGGCTGATCAGATTCCTCATACAGCTCGGATCATGGCCAATGGAGATCAGCTCTACCATGATTTGGTCTATATGAGCGCACAAAAAGAAGATGGGACCTATGATTTTCATGAAAATTATGAGTATGTCAAACCCTGGCTACAAAAGGCGGATCTGGCCTTGGGAGATTTTGAGGGAACCATTAACCCGAATTATTATTTGTCAGGTTATCCCCTCTTTAATGCGCCGAGCGAAGTCGTACCAGCCATCAAGGATGCTGGTTATGATGTCATGGATTTGGGACACAACCATATCTTGGATTCAGGTCTAGAAGGGGTCTATTCGACAGCCAAGGCCTTTGAAGATGCAGGCATCACACCTGTCGGTGTCTACACGCATGAAAAGAGAGGCCAGGCCCCCTTGGTGATCAAGGAAGTGAATGGCATCAAGATTGCTATTCTAGCCTACGCATACGGCTTTAATGGAATGGAAACGACCCTTACTCCAGAGGAGCAAGCAGATGTCTTGTCTGATCTGGATGAAGAGCGGATGAAGGCGGAGATCCAAAAGGCAGAGCAAGAGGCCGATATCACCATTGTCATGCCCCAGATGGGAATCGAGTACCAGTTGGAGCCGACAGAAGAGCAAAAAGAGCTCTACCACAAGATGGTTTCTTGGGGAGCTGATATTGTCTTTGGCGGGCATCCCCATGTTGTAGAGCCTGCTGAAGTGGTCAATAAAGATGGTCAAAACAAGCTCATCATCTACTCAATGGGGAATTTCCTGTCCAATCAGCGTCTGGAAACGATGGGAGATGTGGAGACTGCTCAATGGACAGAGCGAGGGGTCTTGATGGATGTGACCGTTGAAAAGGTTGGTCGCAAGACACGGATTAAGACGGCTACTGCTCATCCAACCTGGGTCAGTCGGACTCCGAAGGGCACCTATTCTCCTGAAGGCTATGACTTGTACAAGTACCAGACCTATATTTTGGAAGATTTTATCCAGGGTGGCAAATACCGCGACAAGCTGGATGAGGAGACCAAGGAGAGAGTGGACACGGCTTACCGAGAAATGAAGGAACATGTTCACTTGGACTGGCCTCAGAGTGGAAAGGAATAGAGCATGGAAGGAAATGTGAACTGGATCCCGCTTGGGATCCTAGGACTGATCGTGGTGATTTGGGCAACCAAATTTCTTACGGCTATCCGCCTCAAGCAAAAGCTGAAGAAGGCTTGGGATGGAGCGCCTTTCTTTCGCAAGAAAGACACAGAAGAAAGTTTGATAGATAGTCTGGCTTATCCAGCTAAGGGACAGACGATCGACAGCCAAGTGGATGATCAGACCTGGCATGATTTGGCTTTAGATGCGGTCTTTGATCAGCTCAACTATACCCAATCGAGCCTTGGAGCAGAGGCTCTCTATCAAAAAATGCGCCTGCTGGAATTCCAGCCTCAGGACCAGCTTCATGACTTAGAAGCCTTCTTTGAAGAGTATCCTGATTTGCGCCTCAAGGTCCAGGTCATTTTCAACCAACTGGGCAAGAAGAACCACAACATGGCGCGAAGTATTGTCGCAAATCCCGGCAAGCATTATGCAGGTTTGCCCCTCTATCTAGCCTTGGCCTGTCTTCCTATTGTCTGTCTCTTTGCCATCCCCTTTGAGCCAGTCGGGGCCATTACCCTCTTGGTGATCAGTGTGATCTTTAATATCGTCTTTTCGAGTTTGCGCAATTTGTCCAATAAAATCCGTCTGGACAATGTTAGCTATTTGGTCCGCATCTTTGCTTCGGCAGAACGCTTGAGCCATCTAGCCTTGCCACAACAAGAAGAACTTAAGCAGGCAGTCAAACCCTTTAAGAAAACGCGGATCCTTGCCAGTGTCTTGCAGAGTCCAACGGGGACTTCTGAGATGGAAATTATTCTCCTCTACCTCAACGACCTCTTTTTACTCCCGCAGATCGCTAAGGTTTATATTTACAATCAGGTGAAAGCTCATCAAAAAGAGGCCCAGAAGCTTCTGGATCTGCTAGGGGAGATGGAAGTTGCTATTAGCCTCTTGCGCCACAAGCGGGATATAGAAGTGGTCTGCCAGCCAGTCTTTACGGAAACGGGTGGCATTGAGGGAGAGACGCTCTATCATCCCTTGCTGTCCAATCCGATTGCGAATGATGTGCATTTTCAAAAAAATATGGTCATCAGTGGGGACAATGCTTCTGGGAAATCGACCTATTTGAAAACTGTCGCCATCAATGCCATTCTGGCTCAAGGCTTAGGTTTTGCCTATGGAGAAACATTGGCCCTTCCTTACGGTCATGTTCTAACGGCTATGGATGTGAGCGATGATATTGAAGTTGGAGATAGTTACTTCATCACTGAGAGCAAAGCTATTTTGCGTATGATTCAGCATTTGAAAGAGCCAGGTTTTCACTACTTCTTTATTGACGAGCTCTTTAAGGGGACCAATACCATCGAGCGGATCGGATCAGGACTTGGGATTGTCCGCTGGCTGGCTGCCCAAAACTGCCTCTACATGATTTCCAGCCATGATATTGAACTTGTCGCGGCCTCTGGTGAGGTCAATGATAATTACCATTTTGACAGTCGCTATGTGGACGGCAAGATCGTCTTTGACTACCAGATCAAGTCAGGATCAGCCGTAACCAAGAATGCGGTCAATACTCTAGAAAGCTTGCATTATCCAGAGGAGATTACGCAAACAGCCAAGGACTTGATTGACCAGTATGAAGAGACGGGGCACTGGTCTTTGAAAGAAATTGAAAAAGAATGAAAAATGAACGAAGGAGTTTGTAAATGATCGGTTTAGGGACCTTTTATAATGCCTTAGGAGTTGTATTTGGTGGGCTTTTAGGACTGCTCATTGGTCAACGTTTTTCAGAAGATTTTCATGAGACCCTTCTGAAAGTGACAGGAGTTGCTGTTTTTGTCTTGGGCATCGCAGGGACCTTGGAAAAGATGCTGGTGGTGCATGGAAGTCATGTGGAGAGTCACGGCAGTATGATGTTGATTCTGAGTCTAGTAATCGGGACCGTTATCGGGGAACTCTTGAAGATTGAGGAGGGTTTTGAGCGTCTGGGAACCTGGCTGAAGGAAAAGACGGGCAACCAAGGCGATTCCAGCTTTGTTGATGCCTTTATGACCACGGCCTTGACCATTTGTATCGGGGCTATGGCGGTAGTCGGAGCAGTCCAGGATGGCTTGACAGGCGACACCTCGACCTTGTTGGCCAAGGCTATTCTGGATATGGTCATTGTTCTGGTTTTGACCGTTTCGAAAGGAAAGGGTGCCATTTTTGCGGTGGTTCCACTCGTGATCTTTCAGGGGGCGATTACGCTGTTGGCCCATTTGATCGCACCGATCATGACCCCACAAGCGCTGTCGAATCTCTCACTAGTCGGCTCCAGCCTCATTCTCTGTGTTGGGATCAACCTCATCTGGGGCAAACGAATCAAGGTCGCCAACCTCCTTCCAGCAGTGTTGATTGCCATTATTTGGGCTTTTGTTGGGTGAAAAATAGAAGCTAAGCAGTAAAGACTGGTTAGCTTTTTTTAAAATTCACATGAGGCAAGAAACTACAAAAATCAAGGTGTCAGTGGAAATAGATTGCAGACTTTTTTACATAAAACAATTTAAGTGATCCTAAAAAAAATTAAAATGATATATACTATTAGGCTCATTCAAATACTCACTGAAACTTTCCGCCGTGAGAAAAGTGCCTGAAACATAATTGTTTCAGGCACTCGGGAGTTTTGAAACTTTAGGTTCAAAACTAAGTCATGGAACTTCTTTGAAGTTCGCTGACGTCCGTACTCACCTAAGGAAAGTTTCTAAGATGATTTTGTATCCAATCTGAATTATTTTCTTTTTCTTTTGCAAATACGGGAATTCATTTATGGAAAACCTGATTTTTGGTATGATAGTCGTAATTTCGAATCGGGAGGTTGGTGTCGCCATGAGTGATTTGAATCAGACAGTTGAATTTATTAAAGAAATCGAGAAATTAAAGTCAGTAACAAGGTTTAATAAAACCCTTGATGGACGGTTTGAAAATAGTGCCGAGCATTCTTGGCAGGGTGCGGTAGCTGCGATGGTTTTTCAAGATTATTATCCTGAAAAATTGAATATGGAAAAGGTCATGTTTCTGTTATTGATTCATGATTTAGGTGAGATTTATGCCGGAGATACTTGGGTGTTTGATGATGAAAAAAAGGTTCATGCTCATGATAGAGAGCTAGCATCTATAGAAAAAACAATGAGCCTCCTTCCAGAAGCAACCTATTTGAATATGAAAAATTCGTGGTTGGAGTTTGAAAAAGGGCAGAGTCCTGAGGCAAGATATGCAAGAGTGATTGATGCGTTGGTACCACTGATCAATCACTTGGAAGTGTCTGAAGTAAATTATAATCCCGATCATATCCGTTCAGAGATGGTATTGGAAAAGAAAAAATTTATAAAAAGTGAGTCCAAAGCGTTATGGAAACTGACAGAAGAGTTGGTTCAGGAAAGTGTAGAAAAGGGATTATATTTATGATATCACTTGGTCTTTAGTAGCAACTTTCAAACTAAAAGTAAACCACCTGTTTTCACGGGTGGTTTTGACTTGCTTGATCTGTGGTATAATGGGAACAGATAGTTTGCACCCTATGAAAGGGAAAAGGTTAGATTGTATGATTAAGTTGATTGCAACAGATATGGATGGTACCTTATTAGATGAGCGAGGAGAGGTGGACCTTCCGCGTCTGGAAAGACTTTTGGACCACTTGGATCAAAAAGGGATTCGCTTTGTCATTGCGACGGGAAATGAAATCCATCGCATGCGCCAGCTCTTGGGTCCTTTGGTCAAGCGGGTGACCCTGGTCGTCGCCAACGGAGCTCGGATTTTTGAGAATGACCAGATGGTTCTAGGAAAATTCTGGGATCGGGAATTGGTGGAGGCGGTTCTTGCTTATTTTAAGGGCCGGGAAATTTCAGATCAATTGGTTGTATCAGCTGTCAATGGTGGCTTTGTCAAGGAAGGCACGGTCTTTACAGAAGTTGAAAAATTCATGCAGCCGGAAGTGATTGAAGCCTTGTACAAGCGGATGAAGTTTGTTCCGGAATTGACAGCCGATTTGTTTGACCAGGTGCTTAAAATGAGCTTGGTGGTTGGCTTGGATCGTCTTGATCAAGTGAGTCAGGAAGTCCAACAGGCTTTTGGAGATCAGCTGATGGCGGTTTCGAGCGGTTTCGGCAGCATGGATCTCTTACAAGCAGGTATTCACAAGGCTTGGGGACTGGCTCAATTAATGGAGAAATGGCAGCTTGATGCTAGTCAGGTTATGGCCTTTGGGGATAGCGGAAACGACATCGAAATGCTTGAAATGGCTGGTCACTCCTATGCGGTGGCCAATGCAGAAGAAGCTGTCAAGGCTGTTGCCAAACACCTAGCACCGAGCCATCAAGAAGGCGGTGTCTACCAAGTGATCGAAGAGTATCTAGGACTGACCCCCTGGGAACAAGTGAAAGGAAAGAAGTAGATGGCGGTACAACTGTTAGAAGACTGGCTCTTAAAGGAGCAGGAGAAAATTTTAACAACCTACCGGGAGCTCAATCAAGAGCCTCTGAAGGAGCCTGGTTTGATCTTTATCGGAGACTCCATCGTAGAGTATTTCCCCATTCATGAACTATTACAAAGTCCCAAACACATGGTCAATCGAGGAGTACGAGGCTATAAGACGGATCTCCTTCGTAAGCATCTAGACGCCCATGTTTTTGGAACGGCGGTGGATCAGATCTTTCTCTTGCTCGGGACCAATGATATCGGAAAAGAAATTCCTCAAAAGGAAACCTTAGACAATGTAGAAGCGGTCTTACAAGCGATCATGCGAGATTTTCCGCTGAGCCACATCAACCTGATCTCGGTTCTACCGGTGAGTCAAGAAGAGCGCTACAAACAAAAGGTCTATGTGCGGACCAATGATAAAATTCAAGCCCTCAATCAGGCTTATCAAGAATTGGCCCAAGCCTACCACCAGGTCAGCTATGTCGATGTGTATTCGTCTTTATTGGATGAAGTGGGGCAGTTAGCAGAAGCCTATACGACAGATGGCCTCCATCTAAGTGTGGCCGGGTATCGCATCCTAGCCCAAGCTCTGCAGGAGATAGTATAGAGATAAAAATAGGGAGTGAAAAAAGCCCAATCAGACAGATCTTCAAAGGAAGATTTGTTTTTTTTTTTTTTTAATTTTTTTGTTGACAAATGTAAATCTTAGGTGTAAAATAACATCATAAGGTTTACGAATGTAGATCGTGAAAGGAGGAGCCATGCAAATTTCTAATGCGGAATGGCGCATCATGAAGATTATCTGGATGGAAGGCAAGCAGACCAGCACGGATTTGATCGCCGTCTTGTCCGAGCGCTTTGACTGGTCGAAGTCGACGATTAAGACTCTCTTGACCCGCTTGGTGGAGAAAGGATGTTTGACTAGAGAAAAATCAGGCAAAGCCTTTGTTTACTCGGCTTTGTTGAAGCAGGACCAGGGTTTAGACTTGGTGGTTCAGGATGTGAAAGACAAGGTTTGCTCAAAAAGAATTGTCCAGGTGCTTGAAAACTTGATTCAGGAGAGTGACTTTACGCTTGCAGATCTTAATCAGCTGCAGCAGGTCCTCGAAGAAAAGAAAGCAGAGGCTGTCGAAACAGTCCCTTGCAATTGTATGTAATAGAAAGAAGGAAATTCCATGTTTGGATTGTTGATTAGTATTGTTTGTTTACTTTTGGTTGCTTTTATTGCTTGGTGGTTCTTTGCAGAGCATGAAAAGGTAAGCGGCCACGCTCGTCAGAAATCAGGTTATCAAGAAATTGAAGTCGAAGTCATGGGGGGCTATTCGCCTGAAACCATTGTCCTGAAAAAGAATGTTCCAGCCCGGATCATCTTTAATCGCAAGGATCCATCTTCATGTCTGGCTCAAGTGATCTTTCCAGATTTTGGCGTTCATGAAGATTTGCCTTTAGGTGAAAAACATGTCATTGAAATTACGCCAGAAAAAGCGGGCGAATATGGGTATTCATGTGGAATGAACATGATGCATGGTCAAATGATTGTGGAATAAAGGAGTAGGTATGGTAGAAAAACAAAAAGCAGTTGTGGAAAACGGAGTGCAAAAGATCCGTATTACAGCAGAAAAGGGCTATAGTCCCAAAGAATTTCAACTTCAAAAAGGGATCCCTGCTGAAATCACCTTCCATCGGGTCAATCCTTCCGGCTGTTATAAGGAAATTTTGTTTGAAGATCAGGGGATTTTAGAGCCTTTGGAAGTCGGTGTGGATAAGGTGATATCCTTTACCCCGACAGAAACAGGGGACTTTGAGTTTTCATGTGGAATGAAGATGCAAAAGGGTTCCTACACGGTTGTGGAAAAACGCCGTCGTGTCTTAAGTTTACGGGATCGCTTTTGGATTACTAGTATCTTTACCCTTCCTTTATTGATCTTGATGATTGGGATGTGGGCAGGATTTGTCTCCCATCCAGTCAGTCGCTGGGGGACTTTTCTAGCGACAACGCCGATCATGTTGGTAGCAGGAGTACCTTTTATCAAGAGTGCCTGGGCCTCATTTAAGAAGCACCATTCCAATATGGATACCTTGGTAGCTCTTGGAACCCTGGTAGCCTATGTCTATAGTGTATTTGCCCTTTTTACTGGTCAGCCAGTATACTTTGAGGCTGCGGGTTTTATCATCTTCTTTATCCTCTTAGGGCAAATCTTTGAAGAACGGATGCGTAACAATGCCTCCGAGGCTGTGGAAAAGTTGTTGGATTTGCAGGCAAAAACGGCTCAAGTTCTCCGTGATGGGAACTATGTCGAGGTGGCGGCAGAAGATATCCAAATTGGTGACTTGATTCGGGTCCGTCCTGGGGAAAAGATCGCGGTTGATGGGACGATTGTAGAAGGAAGTACGACCATTGATGAGTCGATGGTGACAGGTGAAAGCTTGCCTGTGGAAAAATCAGTTGGTGATGCAGTGATCGGCTCCACTATCAACAGCAATGGGACCATTCTCTTTAAGGCTGAAAAAGTCGGTAGTGAGACCCTCTTATCTCAAATTGTGGACTTTGTCAAAATGGCCCAATCCAGTCGTGCTCCTATTCAAGATTTGACGGATAAGATTTCAGGTATCTTTGTTCCAGTGGTGACGATTTTGGCCATTGCGACTTTCTGGGTTTGGTCCGTGCTTCTGGGCGCGTCGCTTCAAGAGGCCATGCTCTATGCAGTCTCTGTCCTCATTATTGCCTGTCCTTGTGCCCTTGGTTTAGCAACCCCAACAGCCCTGATGGTCGGAACCGGCCGTAGTGCCAAGATGGGGGTTCTGATTAAAAATGGAACAGTTCTTCAAGAAGTGCAAAAGATTCAAACCGTTGTATTTGATAAGACAGGGACTATTACCATTGGCCAACCACTTGTAACCGATGTTGTAGGAGATGAAGCGCGTGTCTTGACACTGGCTGCTAGTCTTGAAACTTTTTCAGAACATCCACTAGCCCAAGCGGTGTTATCCCAAGCAGAAGAAAAAGGTTTGGTGTTATCCCCTGTGGAAAACTTCCAAGCGATTGAAGGAAAAGGGGTCCAAGGTCAGATCGACCAGCAGTTGGTGACCTTGGGAAATGGCAAACTTCATGACGGGACAGCGATGGATCCGGAGCTTGAAAAACGGATGGTAGAGTTGCAAGAGCAGGCCAAAACAGTGATCAGTTTGTCTGTGGATGGGCAAGTGATTGGCTTGATTGCCATTCAAGATGCTCCGAAGGCCAGCTCAAAAGAAGCGATCAAAAAGCTCAAAGAACGGGGCTTGAAAACGGTCATGTTAACGGGGGATAATGAACGGGTGGCCCAAGCTATTGCTAAGCAAGTGGGAATTGACACCGTCATTGCTGATGTCCTTCCTCAAGAAAAAGCTAGCGCCATCCAAAAACTGCAAGAAGCTAGCAAGGTCGCCTTTGTTGGAGATGGGATCAATGATGCTCCAGCTCTCTCGATCGCGGATGTGGGGATCGCTATGGGGTCTGGAACGGATATTGCGATCGAGTCCGGTGGCATCGTGCTCACGCAAAATGATTTGCTTGGCGTTGTGCGCGCCTTTGACATGAGTCAAAAGACCTTCCGCAGGATTTTACTCAATCTCTTCTGGGCCTCTATCTACAATCTCCTTGGGCTTCCAATTGCTGCTGGAGTCTTTGTAGGACTGGGATTGACCCTCAATCCAGAACTAGCAGGTCTTGCCATGGCCCTTAGTTCTTTGTCTGTTTTGATTAGCTCGCTGCTTCTCAATGTTGCGAAAATTGATTAAATGAAACAAAAAGTGATACAGAATTTTGTATCACTTTTTTTCTCTTTTCCTTAGAGCGACGAGGGAAAAAGGATAGATAAAGATTTATAGTAAAATATCCTATTCTACTATAGTTTGTGAAATTTTCTCAAAAAAGAGCATCTGTTATGTAATAGGGATTGAGCATCTCTGAGCAGATTCTTATACATGTGAATCTCTTTGTGATAAATTAATACTGTAATCGTTTTGTAAATCGTTTTCATGAGAAATGTCAGAAAAAACTCATTTTCAAAACGAAACCTGATCGCAAAGATGAAGTAGAAGCGCTATGCTGCATTTTAAGGGATCAAAATAGAATTAAAGGAGAGTTAGAATGACTCAAGGGAAAATTACTGCATCTGCAGCAATGCTTAATGTATTGAAAACATGGGGCGTAGATACGATCTACGGTATCCCATCTGGAACACTTAGCTCACTTATGGACGCTTTGGCTGAAGACAAAGATATCCGTTTCTTGCAAGTTCGTCACGAAGAAACTGGTGCTCTTGCAGCGGTTATGCAAGCTAAATTTGGTGGCTCTATCGGGGTTGCAGTTGGTTCAGGTGGACCTGGTGCGACTCACTTGATCAACGGTGTTTACGATGCAGCTATGGATAACACTCCATTCCTTGCCATTCTTGGATCACGTCCAAACAACGAGCTGAACATGGATGCCTTCCAAGAATTGAACCAAAACCCAATGTACAACGGTATCGCTGTTTACAACAAACGTGTAGCTTACGCAGAACAATTGCCAAAAGTAATCGATGAAGCTTGCCGTGCTGCCGTTTCTAAAAAAGGTCCAGCCGTTGTTGAAATCCCCGTAAACTTTGGATTCCAAGAAATCGACGAAAACTCTTACTATGGATCAGGTTCTTATGAACGTCGCTTTATCGCTCCTGCCTTGAACGAAGTGGAAATCGATAAAGCTGTTGAAATCTTGAACAATGCGGAACGTCCAGTGATCTACGCTGGTTTCGGTGGTGTTGGTGCTGGTGATGTGATCACTGAATTGTCTCGTAAGATCAAAGCACCAATTATTACAACTGGTAAAAACTTTGAAGCCTTCGAATGGGACTACGAAGGGTTGACAGGTTCTGCTTACCGTGTTGGTTGGAAGCCAGCCAACGAAGTTGTCTTTGAAGCAGACACAGTTCTTTTCCTTGGTTCAAACTTCCCATTTGCTGAAGTTTACGAAGCATTCAAGAACACTGAAAAATTCATCCAAGTGGATATTGACCCTTACAAACTTGGTAAACGCCATGCTCTTGACGCTTCCATCCTTGGTGATGCAGGTCAAGCAGCGAAAGCAATCCTTGATAAAGTGAATCCAGTTGAGTCTACTCCATGGTGGCGTGCAAACGTGAAGAACAACCAAAACTGGCGTGATTACATGAACAAACTCGAAGGTAAAACTGAGGGTGAATTGCAATTGTATCAAGTTTACAATGCAATCAACAAACATGCTGATCAAGACGCTATCTACTCAATCGACGTCGGTGACACTACTCAAACATCTACTCGTCACCTTCACATGACACCTAAGAACATGTGGCGTACATCTCCACTCTTTGCGACAATGGGTATTGCCCTTCCTGGTGGTATCGCTGCTAAGAAAGACAATCCAGATCGCCAAGTATGGAACATCATGGGTGACGGTGCATTCAACATGTGCTACCCAGACGTTATCACAAACGTTCAATACGACCTTCCAGTTATCAATGTTGTCTTCTCAAATGGTAAATATGCCTTCATCAAGGACAAATACGAAGACACAAACAAACACTTGTTTGGTTGTGACTTCCCTAATGCTGACTATGCGAAAATCGCTGAAGCGCAAGGTGCTGTAGGATTCACTGTAAACCGTATCGAAGCCATCGACGCAGTCGTTGCTGAAGCTGTTAAATTGAACAAAGAAGGTAAAACTGTTGTTATCGATGCTCGCATCACTCAAGACCGTCCACTTCCAGTAGAAGTACTTGAGTTGGATCCAAAACAACACTCAGAAGAAGCGATCAAAGCCTTCAAGGAAAAATACGAAGCAGAAGAACTCGTACCATTCCGCCTCTTCTTGGAAGAAGAAGGATTGCAATCACGCGCAATCAAATAATTCCTCTCGTGGAAAATCAAATGTAAACATTGTAGATTTTATGCTTTGATTTTCATAGAGAGAAACTTAAAAGACCGGGGGAATCCGGTCTTTTTGTGGAGGATAGTAAATGAATTTAAATCAATTAGATATCATCGTTTCAAATATTCCCCAGGTCTGTGCTGACTTGGAGCATATTTTGGATAAAAAAGCCGATTATGTTGACGACAGTTTTGCTCAGTTCACGATTGGCAGTCACTGTCTCATGTTGTCTCAAAATCATTTGGTTCCTTTGGAAAACTTTCAGTCAGGAATCATTCTTCATATCGAGGTTGAGGATGTAGACCAGAACTACAAACGGTTGAAAGAGCTTGGTATCCAAGTTTTAAACGGTCCAGTTGTAACCGATTGGGGAACCGAAAGCCTGCTAGTTGAAGGCCCAGCTGGTTTAGTGATTGATTTTTATCGTATGAAATAGGAGGCGTGGTCATTTAACGTCAACCTTAGCTATTCTTAAAACAGAATGTGAGAAAATGAACTATTGAAAGATCGGAGCAATCCAGTCTTTTTTATGTTCCAAAGTGTATGAGTTACCTTAGAATAGGTTTAGTTTTCCATAAGATCTTGTAGGATTTTTTGGAAAGAGAAGGGTATAATAGAACTATCAAATCAAGTGAGGTAGAGAGATGACCGATAAACTTCAATTTCCAGATGGTTTCCTTTGGGGTGGGGCGACGGCTGCTAACCAGTGTGAGGGAGCGTATAATGAAGACGGCCGTGGCTTGGCCAATGTGGATGTGGTACCGATTGGTCCTGATCGTCATGCCATTATTACGGGTCAGAAAAAGATGTTCGACTTTGAAGAGGGCTATTTTTATCCGGCTAAAGATGGCATTGATATGTACCATCGCTACAAGGAAGACATTGCGCTCTTTGGGGAAATGGGCTTTAAAACCTATCGCTTGTCCATTGCCTGGTCTCGGATCTTCCCTAAAGGAGATGAACTAGAGCCAAATGAAGCGGGTCTACAGTTCTATGAAGACCTCTTTAATGAGTGCCACAAGTATGGCATTGAGCCCTTGGTGACCATTACCCATTTTGACTGTCCCATGCATTTGATTACCGAGTATGGAGGTTGGCGCAGTCGCAAGATGTTGGAATGTTATGAACGTCTCTGCCGAACTCTCTTCACTCGCTACAAGGGCTTGGTCAAATACTGGCTAACTTTTAATGAGATCAATATGATCCTTCATGCGCCTTTTATGGGAGCAGGTCTCTGCTTTGAAGAAGGGGAGAATGAGGAGCAGGTCAAATACCAGGCGGCTCACCATGAGTTGGTTGCTTCAGCCATTGCCACCAAGCTTGCCCATGAAATTGATCCGAACAACAAGGTCGGCTGTATGTTGGCAGCTGGGCCAAACTATCCGCATACCTGTGCTCCGCGAGATGTCTGGGCTAGTCTAGAAGAAGACCGCAAGAACTATTTCTTCATCGATGTGCAGGCGCGTGGGGAATACCCTAACTATGCTAAGAAAGAGTGGGAACGTCAGGGAATCACGGTTGAGATGACCGAGCAGGATTTGCAGTTGTTGAAAGAACACACGGTAGACTTTATTTCCTTCTCCTACTATGCTAGTCGGGTTGCTTCGGGCGATCCAGCTGAAAACGAAAAAACAGCGGGCAATATCTTTGCCTCTCTGAAGAACCCCTACCTAGAAAGCTCGGAATGGGGTTGGCAGATTGATCCTCTTGGTCTCCGTATTACTCTTAATACCATCTGGGATCGTTATCAAAAGCCCATGTTTATCGTGGAAAATGGACTTGGGGCAGTTGATACACCAAATGAAGCAGGGGAGATTGAGGATGATTACCGGATTGACTACCTGGCTGCCCATGTCAAGGCCATGCGAGATGCCATTAACAAAGATGGTGTTGTCCTCTGGGGCTATACGACTTGGGGCTGTATTGACCTGGTCTCTGCCGGGACTGGAGAAATGAAGAAGCGCTACGGCTTCATCTATGTTGATCGGGACAACGAAGGCAAGGGGACCCTAGCTCGCTCACGTAAGAAATCCTTCTATTGGTACAAAGAAGTCATTGCGACCAATGGTGCATCTGTTAAATAAAAGTCTCCTCTAGAGCTAAACTATCTTCTGGATGACTCTCTGGCAGCAAGCTAAAAAGCTTAGAATTCTAACCACAAGTTGGGGTCCTAAGCTTTTTGTATGTAGTCAAGGCAAGTCCTTACTGATTTACTGGTCGTAGTCTAAGACATTGTTTTCGATGACAAACTTAGATTCAGCGGAAATGTTGGCTTCTCCTAGTTGCAACTGCGAACTTCCGTCTGGTTTCATGATGTGCCACTGACCGTCCTTGTGGGCAAAGATAGCCTGAAATGTGACGTTATCACTCTTGTCTCGAATAGGTAGAACAAATGCTTGATCAGTATTCTCTAATAGAATCTCTTCTTTTTTTTCAAAGTTATAGATATAAAATTGCCCAGTTCTTTGTCCCAAACCATGGAGTTCATCGACTTTTTGCCAATTCTCAAACTTATTCCGAACAAGGGATTCATTATAAATCTTGTTGAAGGTTTCGTTGCGTTTCTTCGTTTCTTCCTCGTCTAGTGTTTTCTGAAACTCTGCAACCTTTTTAGTCGTTTGAATGGTTTGTCTGTTTTGCTCCCTGATTTGCTGGCGGTGGATGACTCGCATCATTCTTGCAGCAACGCCCAGGATGACAAGGATGGATACAAGACTGATTTTAGTTTTAGCATGATTTTTCATAGATGAGTCTCCCTATTGTGTCATTGGTCCTATTATACCCTTTGAAAGAAAAGATCGTCAAGTTCATCTTGTGATGATCTAACATGCAGATCTAGCTGGGTACAATAGAATTTTATCAGATTTTCATTGACGAAGGTCCCTTTATTTGATAGGCTAGGGGAATAGAACTGATTTCGCAAGAAAAGAAAAAAGGAGCGAGGCAAGTGACACGGATTTTATTAATCGAGGATAATAATGATATCCAAGAAATTTTATACAGTCTCTTAAGTGAAGATCATGAGGTCCTTCAGGCTTTTTCAGGTACAGAAGGGCTGCGGCTCTTCCAGCAAGAAGCCGTTGATTTGGTCCTTCTGGATATCATGCTTCCAGGGAAAAATGGGGATCAGGTCCTTGAGGAGATCCGTTTGCAGAGTCAGACACCGGTTATCATGATGACCGCTCTGGGAGACAAACACCTCATTAGCCAGTATCTCCTTGCAGGTGCCAATGATTATATTGTCAAGCCCTTTAATCTGGACGAAGTGGCGGCTCGGGTGACGGTGCAGTTGAGAAATCAACCGACGGTAGCACAGGAATCTCAAGCGTCGCAAAAGCGATCCTTTAAGAATTTGGTCTTAAATCCAGAAACCTTTGAACTGGAGTCCGGCGAACAGACGCTTCGATTGGGCAAAAAAGAATTTCAAATTTTTGAGACCTTGCTGGCGCATCCAAAGAAGATTTTCACCAAAGAAGAATTGTATGAAGCTGTCTGGGAAGAAGTCTATCTGCCTGGAGACAATACCCTCAATGCCCAATTAAGCAATCTTCGAAAGAAAATTGCCCAGCTTGACCCAGATGAGGACTATATTGAAACGGTCTGGGGCTTGGGTGTTCGCTTGAAAGGAGACAAGTAATGTGGGTTTTAGTTCTAATTCTTGTCGTCCTTGTCCTTCTCTTGGGACTGGGCTACCTTCGCCTACTCTCTGCTCTCAAAGATTTGCAGGAGCAGATTCAACAGAAGCTCCAAAATGGGAGTGGAGTACGGTTAACGTCACGTGTTTCAAAAAAAGAATTGGTCGCCTTGACCAAGCAGGTCAGTGATCTCTTTGATCAGATCGAGCGGACCAATCGGATTGCCTTTCAAGAGAAAAAGACCTTGGATATGGCCATTAGTAATATTGCCCACGATATCCGGACGCCTTTGACCATTGCATCGGGCTATACCCAACAAATCATCAAGGGTGGGACGCAGGAAGAGGAAAAGCTGAAGAAAATTGCTTCCAATCTTCAAGTCGTCTCAAAACGCCTGGAATCTCTCTTGGAATACAGACGCTTGATGGAGGGAGCCATTCAGCCTCGGATTTCAGACGTCGATCTCAGCCAAGTCCTGACTCAGCAGTTGTTCCAGTATTATGACAGCCTGTCTGAGGCGGGGATTGCCTTAGAGGTAGAGCTAGAAGAGCATCTTCATTATGCTACGGATCCAGAGCTCTGGGAGCGCCTCTTGCAAAATATGCTCAGCAATGTCCTCAAGCATGGAAAGGAGCAGGCCCGTTTGACCTTGACCTCAGACGCGGACACGATTCGGGTCGAGCTGCGCAATATTGTGCAACAACCGATCCAGCACTTAGACCAATTGGCTAGTCGATTCTACTCTGAAAATCTCTCGGATACAGAGGAGTCTTCTGGCTTGGGTCTCTACATTATTCAAAATTTTGTAGAGATCTTAGGGGGAGACTTGCAACTGGCAACGGAGGCAGACTGGTTTATCTTGACCATTACACTAAGAAAAAAGGCTTGAGCACTGCTCAAGTCTTTTTGTTATAAATCTTTGTGTTTAAAAGTAGCCAGTCCTAGGAAGCCGAAAACAAGGATGAATCCAAGGGCGATCGAGAGGGTGTTGGTTGTTGCTGTTGTGCTCTGTACCATGGAATATTGGAATTCCAAGTTTAGATAGTGGAGAATATCAATATCTTTAAGGAAGAGCGCAGGAAGGCTTAAGAGGATATTTCCAATGAAGTAGCCAACGAAGGCCAAGGTGATGGATTGGCTGGCATAAAGAAGGAAGGAAATGATGCTGACCCAAGCCAAGGTGGAAAGGAACTGAATCAGCACGGTCAGTCCAAAATGAGCCAAGAAGTGCTCTGGCATGGTGCCAAGTCCATTGTAGAGCGTCGCGATCAAGAAGACGAGACCATAAGAAACAAGAAATTGGAAGAGAGCAATGGTCAGAACAACGGCGCTTTTGGCAAAGTAGTAACTGGTGCGAGAAACGCCATAGGCCAGACTATTCTTGTATAAGTTTTGCGTTAAGTCTGTTCCCAGGACCAAGGTGATGACAATAATGGTAAAGAGGATGGTCACACTGATGCTGGAAGAGTAGTTGGTCAAAGCTTTAAAGCCTGTCCAAACTTCGGTCGCTTGGGGCAATTTGGATTCCGTATTGACGCCGACGTGGCCAGTAGCTCCAAAGATGACTCCAGACAGGATGTTGAGAACGAGAATGGCTTCTGTAATCCAAAAACCTTTGGAGCGAAAAAGTCTGTAAAAATCTGCTTGAATGGTATGCAACATGATAAATCTCCTAAATGAAATATGTGGGATAGGTAATAGAGGAAGACGGTGATTGGACTAGTCTACCAAGTCCGTAAAGAATTTTTCCAGATCTTGGCGGGCATAGTAGATTTCGTCCACGTCAATATCGGCTTGAACGAGGGCTTTGACAATGACTTTAATATCGTGAGTCTGTCCGAAGATATGGATTTCTCCATCCTTATCGATGACCTTGATGCGGTGATGGAGTTGATCCTGAATCAGTTGACTCGCAAGGGCTAGCTGGCTAGTCTTGAGGATGATGTAGTCTTCTCCTTGTTCTTCGAATTCAGCCTTGCTAATTTCTTTGATCAGGCGTCCTTGGTCGACAATACCAAAGCGATTGGCAACCAGATAGAGTTCGGAGAGGATGTGACTGGAAATGAGGATGGTCATGCCGAGTTCATCATTGAGGCGTTTGATCATCTGACGGAATTCCTTGATTCCGACTGGATCAAGGCCATTGATGGGTTCGTCCAGAATAAGGAAATCTGGCTTAGCAATGAGAGCAATCGCAATTCCCAACCGTTGTTTCATTCCTAGTGAGAAGTCACGGAATTTCTTCTTACCCGTATTATTCAGGCCAACATAGTTCAGGGTTTCTTTGATGACCTGGTCGGGATTGGGGATATGGCGAGCCTTGCAATAGTAGACCAGGTTTTGATAAGCGGTCATATGCTTATGGGCCACGGGACTCTCAATGACGGATCCAACCCGTTTAAGCGCTTGGGTCCACTGGGAGCGATTTGTAGAAGCAAAGAGAGAGACGCTTCCATCAGTTTCTTGAATCAGCTGGGTGATGACCTTGATGAGGGTGGTTTTCCCTGCACCATTTTTGCCGATCAGGCCGTAGACGTCGCCTTTGCGAATGGTGAGATTCACATCATTTAAGGCGTATTGATGACCAAATTTTTTACTCAAATGGGAAATTTCTAATACTTTTTCCATGGTTTTCTCCTTCGTCCAAATGACTAGTTGTTTTCTTTACACTCTTAGTATACAGCTTGCTTTTCAAATAACTATCAAGCAATTCTCAAATATTTCTAAAAAAAGAGAGTGGGACAGAAATCGGTAATTCGTTAGAATTCGATTTCGTCGTCCCACCTCCGCACAGTTGAGTAGGGCTGTAAAAGCTGATGAAATCAGCATAGTAGAGCCCACTCAACCACTGCGTCTTGCTCGACAATCCAAAAATAATTGAGAGGCTAGGACTTTTGTCCCAGCCTCTTCATTTTAAAACCCAGCAACAAACTCCTTGATGGCTTGGGCCAGTTCATAGGGTTTCTCGGTATTGAGTAGATGACCTCCGTCTGCGATTTCTTGATAGTGGCCTTTTGGCAGGAGCTTGGCCAATTTTTTAGAAGAAGATTGATTGGCCCAATCTCTGCTACCACAAACAACCAAGCTAGGGAGAGGGCAAGCTTTAACGGTATCGGTTAAATTCATCCCTTTTAATTCGGTCAAGATTTGAAGCATCTGTTGTTTATTGGCATCTTGCTTTTCAAAGACATGCTTGGGAAGTAGACGAAAGAGAAGGATCTGGAGCCGATAGAGGGGATTGGTGTTGAGTTTGTATTGAGTTCCCGCAAGGACCAAGCCCTTGAGTTGCGGGAAGTCTTGTCTGGAGAGATCAAGAGCGAGCACGCCACCTAGTGAGAGTCCTACCAGAATAAAGGGTTCGCTTTCTTGCTGGAGGCGCTCCGTCAACCTTTCTTTGACTTCCTGATAGCTTTCTTTTGGATGGGAGAAAATATCAAAAGTTTTGGAGTGCAAGGGTGAAAGTGCAAATTGGACTCCTTGCCAAGAGAGGACATCTTGCCCTAGTCCATGTAAAAAAATCAGTTTCATCAGGAATCCTTTCTTTGAAAATCGAGTTCGTAGAGACCACGAAGAGCATTGCAGGCATAAATACGATCAGCGTCTGTTAAATCGTTCAGAGTTAAGAGTTTTTCTTCCACCTGCTGGGTCTCAAGAAGATGACGCCGATAAATGCCATCGAGTAAGGGGAGGTGAGCTGGTGGGGTATAGAGCTTGCCGTCAATCTCAAGGATGAGATTGCCAATCGTCGTCTCTAGCAAGGTTCCGTCTGGCAGATGGAAAATTTGCTCGTGATCTGACTGGTTGAGATGGTCTCTCTGACTCGTTTTGAAATAAGTAAATGGCGTCGCTAAATCAAGCTTCTGCTCTGTCAGTTGGGCCTGTAGATAGCTAGCGGGCAAGTCGGTCAGCTCCGTGATCTCTAGGTGGAAGGTCCCGTTTTTTTGCAAGGCAATCCGACAACGATAGTCAAGGTTGAGATCTAAATGAGCGAGTTCTTCTTGAAGTTCTTTCAGGAGTTTGGGCTCATCATAAGGATAGGCAAAGTAGCAACTAGCTTCTCTCAAGCGTGTTACATGTTGGTCGAGGAAAGTCAACTCTCCTTGGTGGATGCGGCCAGTTGTCAGGAGCTCAAAGCGAGGTTCTTGCCGGTAGAGGACAGCTGATTTTTGCTTGGTTTCCTGGTATTCACCTTCCCATTGACTGTCCCAAGTGATGCCTCCTCCCACGCCATAGATGGCTTGATTCCCCTGCATTTGAAGGGTCCGGATGGCTACATTAAAAATCCGTTTCCCTTTTGGAAGAAGGATGCCGATCGTTCCACAGTAGACACCTCGAGGAGCCTTCTCTGTCTTGTGGATGATTTCCATAGTGGAGATCTTCGGTGCTCCTGTAATCGAGCCACAAGGAAAGAGAGCTCGGAAGGTTTGGACCAGGTCGACCTCAGCTTGTAAGCGACTTTCAATGGTCGAGGTCATCTGCCAAACAGTGGAGTATTGCTCGACTTGGCAAAGACGGGTCACCTGCTCACTTCCAATCTCCGAAATCCGGTTCATGTCATTGCGGAGGAGGTCGACGATCATCATGTTTTCTGCTCTATTTTTTGGATCGGCTTCTAGCCAAGCAGCCTCCTGAAGATCCTTTTGGTTAGTGAGACCACGGCGCGTCGTTCCCTTCATAGGGCGCGTGGTCAGTAGCCGGTCGTCTTGCTCAAAAAAGAGCTCAGGACTGATAGAGAGGATGGAGACATCATCGTGCTGGATGAAGGCATTGTAATGGGCCTTTTGCTCTACCACCAAGCGATTATAGATGGCCAAAGGATCAGACTTTAGCTCTTGAGAAAGCTGGACGGTGTAGTTGACCTGGTAGGTATCTCCCTGGCGGATATGGTGATGGATGGTCTCGATAGCTTCTTGATAAGCAGGTTCCTCTACCTCTTCCTTCCAATTGGCTGGAAGATCCACAGCTTCATAGTCCTCTGGATAAGGAAGGGTTTCGACCTCCTCGTGGATCGTAAAATAGAGGAGATACTCTCCCATGAGAGGAGCTGGATGGACAGCAAACTTCTTCTCAAAAGCAGGAGCAGCCTCATAGCTGACATAGCCAACAGCATAAAAGCCTTGCTCCTGGTAGGCTTCGACTTCTCTAAGAAGATCCTCTACCTGGTCGAGGTTTCTAGTTTTTAATTCCTTTATGGGCTTGGTGAAAAGGTATCGCAATCCAAGCTCTTTAAAATCAATAATGGTTTGTTTATGCATGCTTTGAGTATATCAAAAATAGAGGAAAAAAGGTAGATAAGGATGTAAGATTCCTTGCTTGGCCTTCCCTTTCATGCTAAAATAACCATAGAAACTGCTTTGGGCAAGGAGTAGGACTATGCAAAAGAATCCCCTCTATAACACCTCTAGTATCAGCTTTTTTCAATACCTCTTTGCGATTGCAGTGATTTTGGTGCATAGTGGTCGCTTGACCTCTTATGAGCCACTGCATTTTGGTCTCAAGAGTATGCTCGGCCGGCTAGCGGTGCCATTTTTTATCGTCTGTGCCAGCTTTTTCCTCAAACACTCCCTAGGGAATTCTAAGAAAATGAAGGCCTATCTGGTCAAAATCGTAAAAAACTATTTGTTTTGGAGTTTCGTTTACCTCCCTTATGCCTGGCTCTTTTTCTCTAGTCTCCATCTTCCTGTTTATCTCTTTCCAGCAGGAATCTTGATTGCTCTGGTCTACCTGGGGATGTGCTACCAACTCTGGTATATCCCAGCCTTTTTGCTGGGCTTGTTTTTGGTCAATCAATTAGTCAAACGTTTGGGCATGGTTTGGGCAGGGGTGATCACCTTGCTCCTCTATTGCTGGGGCTTGATCGAGACCTATTCGGCTTACCTGGACACCACGAGTCTTCTAAAAGGCTACCAGCTCTATAGCAACCTATTTTTCACAGCGCGAAATGGTCTCTTCTATACGCCTATTTTTATCTTTATGGGATATTATCTGTATGATCATTTTGATTCACCAAGCTTTAGGGTTCACCGTTGGCAAAAAGTAGCTCTTGCCTTTGGAATCTTCTGTTTAGAAGGTATGATCATTTTTCGAAATGAAGGAATCGATAAGAACTTTTTCTTTCTCCTTCCTTTTGTGACGGTCTATTTGGTCAATGCTTGCCTGCGATCGTCTTTTCTAAAAACCTATGATCTACAGTATTTAAAACAGATGAGTATGGCCCTTTACTTTTCCCATCCTATCTTTATCGAGTTGGCGCGCTATGGCTTTCGAACTCTCCCTCTTTCTTATCCCGATAGGGGCAAGCTGATTTTTGTGGTGGCCTTGTTTGGAAGCCATCTCTTTGGAGTGGCCATGCTGTGGGTACGAGATAGAAGGGAAAAACAAAAGATTCCTTCAAATGGTGAAGAGTTAGATGAAATAACCAACCAATAGTAGGATGTACAAACCTCAAACAGTTGTGTTTGAGGTTTTTTGTATGGACAAATTAAGGGGGATAAGGATTGTTAGGTCTGCTCCACCTCATTTATAGATGTTTCATTTGATTGCCCTTGGATAGAAGAAAGGGGAAATCATTACCAGATAGTGACTTATAATATAGACATTAGTGCAAACAATGTCTATATTATTAACTATTTATTATTTAATTTGAAAAGCAATAGATATTCTAAAAAATAATTGATAAAATTAAAGGGAGGGCCTTTTTGGAAGGCTAACAAAAGTAAGGAGATAAAACATGAAAAAGCTTAGTTCATTATGGAAAACCTTTTTCAAAAAAGGTTTTGCCATTTTAACGATTCTCATGATGCTAGGCCAGATTGGTCAAGGGGCTGTAACTGCCTATGCCAACCAGCTAGCAGTTGGAGATAACGGGGCCTTGGATGTTACCCTCTTGTATGGGGACAAACAAGACCATCCAGGTGGCATGTCCTATTTTACAGGGGATACCATGTCTGGCTATATCCAGATTACCCCTAAAAATTTGACAACCGACATTAACGATGTCGCGATTACTTTGAAAGTACCAGGCAAGTACCTCAGAGAAGTCAGCATTCCAGACTTTAATAGTGCCTCAGAGCATGATAAACCAACGGTAACAAAGGTTGGTGATGATTATCAAGTCACCCTTCACTTTAGCAATTACCAAAAATCAGAAGTGTTGACCTTGCCTTTTATCGGGAGGTTTACAATCGGGTATCCACCGACGAATTACTCGCTAGATATCACAGGAACATTGAACATCAATGGGCAAGAAACAGCGCTCAATGATATCATTTGGAAGCCTAAGTATAACGATTATCGTTTCACCAAGTACATCAACCAAAACTTGAACGAAGCCATGTCTAAGGACTATGCGGAAGCAATGCCAGGTATTGTCAAAGGTGCAGATGGAAAGAACTATATTGAAACACCAACTTCTGTCCCATTTGCCTTCCAATTGGACGGAATGCATGGTCAATACGGTGGTCAATACCGTCAGTTAGAATCAGCAACGATCACTGATAAGTTACCAACCTATACAGATAAGGGTGGGAAGACTCGCACAGCTGTTCTCGATACAGCCAAGTCTGAAGGCTGGGTAGACAATGGAGATGGAACTGTTTCGAAGACGTTCAAGGCGGATGCAAACGACAATCCAGCAGCTTATCACCAAGAATTTATGACCAAAATCAAGGATACAAGTTACCTCTACTTGAAATTCCCTGATTTGGTCTTAGAAAAAGACCAAACCCTCAAGGACGTTCTTAGTAAGGATTTGACCAATACTGGTAGCATCGTAGGAATTCCTGCCAACCGTGGAGAGGGAGAACCAGATATTACTGCGGAAGATTCCCTTATTTTCCGTTTGACTTCACGTGACCTTGAAGGAGCCGGAAGCTTTGCCAAACGGGCTGAAGGGGATGTTTATGATTCAACAGACTACAAGGCTGCTAATTACAAGTGGATTCTAAAATTTCATAATAACACCCCTTCACCTCAGAAGAATTTTGTTTTTTACGATGAGACTGTGGACCCTCGCTTGAAGTTTACCAGGATCGATTATAGTCGCCTGATGGAAGGAAACTATGGGATTGGGAAACAAATCCATACCATTGTCAAACGAATCATCCTGACTATGGAAGATGGTAGTACGAAAGAAATTCAGTCAGAAGCAGATAAAGACGGGAACGGTCTAATTGATTTGACCAAGTATGGAACCGTTGTGGGCTGGCGGATGGAAATGAAGGATGATTTTGTCCTTCAATCTGGTCAGGGAATTACCCTCAATAGCTATACAAGCTTCAAGGATCCTGAAAAGACGCGTTACGATGAAACGGATGCGACCAAAAATGTTTACAAGAACACAGGCCGTGTGACCTATAAAACACAGTCAAATGTTGCCAAAGATCAGTCAGCAGATTGGACTTTCAAGCTGATCCCTATGAAGGAAAGCTTTGAAATTGCAAAAACGACTGATTACAATGATGTTCGCTATACTGATGGACAAAATATTCGTTTTGGTTTGATGGTAACCAAAGTAGTTTTAGATCCTGATAAGAATTATGGAGACCTACGGATTATTGATCTTTATGATCCGAATACCCTTAAAGTCGATTTTAAAGATTTTGAGAGAAACCTTGCCTCTAGTGAAAAAGGTATGAAATTCCTTAAGAGCTACGAGGTCATTGAAAATTACCACAATTCAGGTCGAACCGCTATTGTGATGCATTTGGACCAAAAAGAGTTTATTAAAGCTTCTCTTATGGATCTTAATCGTGTGCGTTTACCGTTTATCGTGGCCGATTTAAAAGGAAAAGATGACGGTGGGACCTTCACCAATAAAGTATATGTCGCAGGAGACGGAATCCACGATCTTGAAAATGCCAACCCTGACCGAGTTACCGAAGATGTGTATGACCTAAACGGGAATGGTTCAACAACGGATAAGATTCCTTATGCTCAATCAAACTATACAATTGTCGCAGCAGAAGGGATTTATGCCCGCAAATACATCGCTAAAAATGATGATCTATCCGATGCATCTACTGTTACTCGTACCTTCAAACCTGGTGAAACCTTTAACTACAAGATCACCATTAAAAACAATACAGACAAGCCAGTCGAAGACGGAGTTGTTTACGATGCTCTACCAAAAGTACACGATGTCAATACCCTAGATGGGTCAAATCGTTTGACGGAATATACGGTTAGCCTCCGTGGACCTATAGCTGCCCCTGAAGGTTGGACAGTCTACTACACGACAGATCCTAGTGTCACAAGTGACACCATGGAGCAGGCTGCAGATAAGGATATCTGGACGACAGCTGTAGCAGATTACAGTCAAGTGACGGGTATCAAGTTTGTGGCGGATAAAGGAACGACGATCCCAGCCCGTAGCGAAGCAAACTTTGGTGTCCCAGTTGTTAACCCAACGGAGTTGACCAAAGACGTCAAAGACTTGATGCAAAAACGCACCAAAGATAATGAAGACAACGGTGGACGTTCAGGAGTGGTCCAAGCCCATAACCAATTTGGATACAAGGCCAAAGGCCACGAAGGAAACCGTGAGTCCAATACCGTAACTGCACAAATTTTCTCAGCAGCTTTCCAAGTCAAGAAAGTGGATAAGGACAATCCAAAGAAAGTCCTTGAAGGTGCTACATTCACCTTAACAGATGCAAATGGAGCTGTTGTTGCGACGGCAACTTCTGATAAGAATGGAGAACTTTCATTCAGTACCTTGACAGAAGGAACCTATACGCTCAAAGAAACACAGGCACCTGCAAATTACAAGTTGGATGAAACAGAACATGCAGTGGTTGTGACCTATGATGCAGACAAGCAAATCTACCACGTCACGGTGGATGGAAAAGCTGTCGGCTCAAAAGCTCTTCCTCTAGAAATCGCGAATGAAGCAGATATCAAGTATATCGATCTTGAAGCTTCAAAAGTTTGGGATGACCAAGACAACCAAGAAGGGCTTCGCCCAGAAAGTGTCGAATTCCAACTCTATAAGAATGGAAAAGCGCAAGGAAAACCAGTCACGGTCTCAGCTGCAACAGACTGGAAAGCTCACTTTACGAACCTTCCAGATAAAGACAGCAATGGCAAGCTCAATACCTATACGGTCAAAGAAGTGAAAGTACCGACTCATTATACGGTTGATACAGAAGAAGCCAGCTTCACTGATGGAAAAGCAACCATTACCAATAAACGCACTCCTGAGACCACGACAGTTACCGTCAAGAAAGTCTGGGATGATGCCGATAACCAAGACGGTCTTCGACCTACAACTATCAAAGTTCACCTCTTGGCAAATGGAACAGAGGTGCAAGCTCTTGATCTGACTGGTGAAGGAGATGAATGGACGCATACCTTCTCAGATCTACCAGTCTATAAAGATGGTCAAAAAGTTGTCTACACAGTGACAGAAGACAAGGTGGATAATTACACCACTAAGATTGATGGAACAACGATCACCAATAGCTACAAACCTGGTAAGACAAGCCTCACCGTTACCAAAAACTGGGAAGATGCCAATAACCAAGATGGCCTCCGTCCAAAAACGATTAAGGTTCAATTGTATGCTGGGGATGAAAAAGTTGGTCAAGCTGTTGAATTGTCAGCAGATAACAAATGGACCCATACCTTCTCAAACCTAGACGAGAAGAAAGCTGGCCAAGTTATCAACTATACCGTCAAAGAAATCGATGTCCCAGAAGGCTACACACAAGCCGTCGAAGCTACGAACCCAGGTCAAGTAGTCGTGACCAATACGCACGAACCAGAAAAGACCAAAGTAGAAGTGAGCAAGAAATGGGAAGATGGAGACGACCAAGATGGTCTCCGTCCAGCCAGCATTCAAGTTCAATTGTACAAAGATGGCCTTCCAACAGACCAAGTATTAGAACTTTCAGCCGCGAATGACTGGAAAGGTGCATTTGAAAACCTTGATGCCAAGGCAGCTGGAAAAGCAATTGCATATACAGTCAAAGAAGTAACTGTCCCAGATGGTTACAAAGTAACGGTAAATGATAAGGACAAGGCTAATGTTGTCTTGACCAACACGCATGAACCAGCTCTTACAGAGATGAAAGTCACTAAGAAGTGGGATGATGCCAATGACCAAGATGGCCTCCGTCCAAAATCCATCAAGGTTCAATTGTATGCAAATGATGAAAAAGTAGGAGATCCGGTTCAATTGTCAGCGGACAATCAATGGACCCATACCTTTAGCAAATTAGCTGAAAAGAAAGCTGGTCAAGCGATCAGCTACCGTGTGGAAGAAGTAGATCTTCCAAAAGGCTACCAAGTCACTGCTGATACTTCTGATCCTGCTCACACGATCTTGACCAATACGCATACGCCAGATGTGATCGATATTCCAGTGACTAAGATCTGGAATGACCAAGACAATCAAGATGGTCTACGCCCAGCAAGTATCGTGGTAAATCTTCTAGCCAATGGTGAAAAAGTTGCCCAAAAAGAACTCACCAATGCGACAGATTGGAAAGAGAACTTCACAGGTCTTCCAAAATTCAAGGATGGTAAAGAAATCGTCTATACAATTCAAGAAGAGAAAGTAGCTGAATATACAACTGCGATCGATCAAACTGCTTATACCATTACCAACACCCATGCACCTGGTAAGACAAGCATCACTGTTACCAAGAAGTGGGATGATGAGAATGACAAGGATGGTCTTCGTCCGAAGAACATTCACGTTCAGCTCTATGCCAATGATCAAAGAGTTGGCCAAGAAATAGAATTATCAGCTGAAAACAAGTGGACCCATACCTTTGCAGATTTGGATGAAAAAGCAAATGGAAACACAATCACTTATACAGTGAGAGAAGTCAGTGTTCCAAAGGGCTATGAAGCTCGTAATGACGAGGATGGTAAAGGAAATGTGGTGATTACAAACAAGCATGTTCCAAAAGAAACTCCGAAACAACCAACTCCGCCAAGTTCATCTGAACCAAAGAAACCGAGTCAACCCGAACCTAAAAAACCAAGCCAACCAGAGCCGAAGAAACCAGGCAAAATCTTAGGATTCTTACCAAATACGGGTACGACGATCTCTATCATTAGTCTTGTCTTAGCCTTTGTCTTGGCAAGTATCGCTGCTTATATTTTGAAGAAAAAGAAAAAATAAGCTAGTCTAAAATGAAGCAAACACCAGAAATGGTGTTTGTTTTTGTTCTTCTGGCCTTAAATGATCGGATGATGGGGGGACAACCCTTTCAATTAGGGTTAGGGGAGTAGTTGAAACCCATTTTCCGAACATTTTCAAGAAAATTTTAAAAAATCCTTGACATTTTAGGGAAAGGGAGTATGATTAATTGTGAACTGTTGAACAAGTGTTTTCAAGGAGAGGATCCGATGTCGACTAAGGTGATTCTGCTAGAATGAAGGCAGTTCAACCATAAAAATCTATAGAGCGTTGCGTCCGAAAGTCTAAACAGACACGGCTCTTTAAAAACAAAAGGAGAAGATTATGAAAACAGAACCGATTCATCGTACCAGTATGTGGAAATTTAAGTTAAGTGCTGCCACCATGACTTTGATTCCCGCTGCCGTGGGGATTAACTATGTTGCTAAAGCCTTGGCGGAGGGGTTAAAGTTGCCCGTTTGGCTGGGGTCTTTGGGAACCTTTCTTGCCAGCATGTTGGCTGGGCCGGTTGCCGGTGCCATCAGTGGTTTCATCAACAATGTGATCTATGGGCTGACCTTATCGCCAATTTCAACCGTGTATGCGATTACCAGCATCGGAATTGGGATTGCTGTCGGAGTTTTGCACGCCAATGGGTGGTTCTCGTCAGCGCGACGAGTATTTGTTTCTGCTATTATTATTGCCATCGTTTCAGCTGTCATTTCAACGCCACTCAACGTCATCTTTTGGGGTGGTCAGACCGGTATCGCTTGGGGTGACTCATTGTTTGCGGTAATGGTCGCCAATCATGCACCAGTGTGGCTAGCCTCATTTACCGATGAGTTTGTCTTGGATATTTTGGATAAAGTCTGCGTGGCCTACCTAGCATTCTTCATCTATCGTCAGCTGCCGAAGCGGATGGTGCACTTCTTTAGCGGTGATAAATGATGACTGATCAAACATTGATTTCTGGAGCGCCACGGGTCAAGCTCAAGTGGTACCAGGTGATCGATCCGATTACTAAGCTCTTGTTCATCTTGGACATGACGTTGTTGAGCTTTGCCAGTATGAATTTATTACTTCAGGCCGGATTAATTCTTGTCGCAACACTGCTATTGTTATTTTCCAAATTGAGTTCTACCATCTTTAAGGCGCTGGGATTCAGTCTGTTTCTGATTTGCACTATGCTGATCATCCAAGGGTTATTTTACAGTCGGAATCAAACTGTGCTGTTTTCTGTGCTTGGGGTGTCGTTCTACAAAGAAGGCCTGATTTACGCCACCACTCTGGGTTGTCGAGTATTGGTGATTATTTTGACCAGTGGCTTTTTTATGGTGACCACGAGTATTTCAGAAAACGCGGCCTATTTGGAACTGTCCGGATTGTCTTATAAAACCGTCTACGTTCTGATGTCGGTCTGTTATATTTTGCCGGAAATGATGCGCAATATGCGGAAAATCCAGCAGGCACAAAAAGTTCGCGGAACCAATCCGCAAAAAACGTTGATTCAGAAATTAAAGTCAGTCCTGCCGGTTCTAATTCCATTGGTGATTAAGACCTTGGATCAATCGATGGCGCGGTCGATTTCTCTCCAACTGAGAGGTTTTGATAATCCCAACCGGACTGTCAGAACCTCCCAGCGCGTGTATCGCCTGTCGCGGACGCTGCACATTGGTCTGACTGGATTGGCAATTTTATTGATTGGGTGGAAGATATGGACGAAGATAAACGGATTGTAATTGAAAATTTGACCACCCGTTATCCGGGTACTGAGCAACCACAACTGCGTCAGATTAACGCGGAGGTTCATACTGGCCAGGTGGTTGGGATTATCGGGAATAGCCACTCCGGCAAATCGACTTTGTGCCGTGTGCTGGCAGGGGTCATTCCCAAAATGGTGTCTGCTGAGATTGAGGGCGACTGGCACATGTTTGGCCAGCGAGTGTCCGACAATTGGCCCGTTTATAATGCCATGAATGGAGTTGTACTGCAAAATCCAGCTGGCCAACTAAGCGGGTTGGCAGACACGGTTGCCGATGAAATTGCCTTTGACTTGATTAATCAGGGAATGGCTGAAGGACTGATTCAAAAACGGGTTGAAGAAGTTGCCACGCAAATGGGGCTGATTGAACAGCTGAATTTGCGTCCCGAGAGCCTTTCTGGTGGTCAGATCCAGCGGTTGGCAATTGCCACGGCGATTGTGGCTAATCCGGCTGTTTTGATTATGGATGATCCGACCAGTCAGATGGATCCCCTTGGCCGCCGGCAATTTTTCCAATGGCTGGCCCAAGTCAAAGAGACGACTGTCTTCATTGTCACCAGTGAAATTGACGATTTGTGCGAAGTCGCCGACGTTGTGTGGGTGCTGCACGAGGGTCAAATGGTAGCCCAGGGCAGGCCGGGTGAGGTGTTTAATCATTTGGAAGCTGACTGGCAGATTCCAGCCCCAACAATCCAGCAACTTGCTCAAAAAATGGATTGGCACTTGGCTGATGGCCGGTATCCGGTGAATGACGCTGAACTGAAGGAGGTTTTTTATGTCCACAATTGAACTGAACCACCTGACGTTCACTTATCCGGAACGGTCCTTTAGCTTGGATGTTGAAGACAAACACTTCGCCGATCCGATGGTGGCGATTGTCGGCCAAAATGGTGCCGGTAAATCAACGCTCTTCAAATTGTTGACGGGCTTGCTGACACCACAAACCGGTGTGATTAAGATCGATGGAGAAAATTTTAATGATCTTAAACCAGTCGAAAAGTTACTGAAGGTTGGGATTACTTTTCAGAATCCTGACGATCAGCTTTTCAACCCGACCGTTCAACGAGAGGTGGAGTGGAGTGTCGCGCAGGTCATGGATGACCACGACACGATTACGAGGCGGGCTTTAGCGGCTCTAAAAAGAGTTGGCTTGGATGATAAAACAGCTGAAAGTCCATATGACCTGTCATTGTCGGAACGCAAGCTGTTGAGCGTTGCCACAGTTTTGGCAGTGGATCCGGCGATTTATTTATTTGATGAGCCGATGATGTCGCTTGATTGGGAAAGCCGGCGCAAGTTGACCGCAATTTTCCATCAGTTGGCTGATTCGGGCCACCAAGTTGTGACCATCACCCATGACATGGATTGGGTCGCCGCCGAGTTTGAGTCGGTGTATGTTATGGAACACGGGAAGTTTGGCTTCGCCGGCAGTCCACGGGAATTATTCAGCGATCACGAACTTGTCCAGCGAGTGGGATTACTACCACCGCGGATTATGGACATAGCGAAGTCGCTGGGTGATTCACAGACATATTTATCGGTTAATGATTATTGCCAGAAAAATCGAGATGTATAGAAAAAGTCACCTCTGCGGGTTTTCCAGGTTGAAGGATTAACTTCAGCTTCTGGCAAGAACTCACATGGGTGACTTTTGTATTTAATAACGTTTCATGATCATCGGGTGCTTCCTCAGATCACTCGGTTTGGTTTTACTTTATTTCATGGTCATAATCATATACCATTTCTTTTGGATCTTTTGTTTGACTAATACAAAATAGGTCTTCATAGGTCTTCGCATTTTTAGCGCCCATTAGGATCATCAGTATAATTTTCTGAATTAGGAGACTGTCCCATCACTATTCGAACTTTGTCTCCCAACTTACGCTGTTCCCATTCATCCGTGAATCCTTTAAATCGCAATTCTGGAACTTTCTTTTTAACTGAATCATCTATTTTCGCCATAGTCCCCACCATTTTATTGGTTTTTCTTGATTTACTTTATCAACAGTCTCGTTGGTTGGTACCAATGGAGTAAGGCAGCTAAGAAGGGGTATTAGTGACAATTAATAAAATGCATGAGGTTGGGCAATGTTGCCCCACCTCTTTTTATGATATACTAGAGTAGTTTTTGAGACTTGTAAAAAATGTTTTTTTAGTTCAAATTTAAAAAAGAAAAGGGGAGAACATGGACATCTTTTTGAAGAGCATATCAGGGATCCTGGTCATCCTGGGCATGATTTTAGTGGGCTTTGTCATTGGTGAAAAAGGCTGGTTCGATGACAAGTCGCGTGGCCTACTCGCTAAACTGGTCACTCAAGTCGCTCTTCCCTGCTATATGCTCTACACCATCACACAGCGTTTCACAGCAGCTGACCTTCTAAAAATGTTGCCAGCCTTGCGGTTTCCTGCCCTGTCTATGGTTATTTTGCTTGGCATCGCGACAGGAGTAGCCAGGATCTTTGCAGTGAGACAGGACCGTCGTGGCCTCTTTATTTCCATGTTTTTTAACTCCAATACCATCTTCGTGGGGCTTCCTATTAACCAAGCCCTCTTTGGAGATGCCAGTATTCCCTATGTTTTGATCTATTACATGTGTAATACGACCTTTTTCTGGACTTTGGGGACCTATCTGATTCAGCGGGATGGTGAGGGAGAAGCTCAGTTTGATCTCAAAACGAGTCTGAAAAAAGTCTTTTCTCCGCCTCTGATGGGCTTTCTCTTGGGACTAGTCTTGGTGATGCTGCAGATCAAGTTGCCAGCCTTTCTGGCTAGTGATTTGCAGTATCTGGGCAATTTAACGACCCCCTTGTCCATGATATTCATCGGTTTATCAGTATCTCATGTAGGTGTGAAGCAGTTGGTTCTTGGAAAAGAGCAACTATTGATTCTACTAGGTCGTTTCCTGGTTGCTCCTCTCTTGATGGCTTCCATCGTTTACTGGATGCCTCTTCCAAACTTGATGAAGCAAGTCTTTATCATCCAGTCCGCTATGCCTGTGATGACCAATGCGCCAGTTGTTGCCAGACTCTACGGAGCTGATAGTGATTATGCAGCAGTCATGGTGACAGAGACGACCCTTGCAACCATGGTGGTGATCCCTATTCTCATGCTGTTGATGGCTTGATCAATAGAAAATACAAAAGCTCAAGTTTTTTCTTAAAACTTGAGCTTTTCTTATAACAAGGCTAACAAGATGGTAAGGACTAGAGCGATGCACATCCGAATCAGGTGATGAACTGGGTGGAAGTTTCCTTTGTGTTTCCCATTCCAATAGGCCCCGTAGCAAATCAAACCACAACCAATCAGCCAAAGAACTAGAGTGATAATCGGTAAAAAGAAGTAGAGGGTGAGAGATAAGGTCGCAAGACTACTTCCGATGAGGAGAAATGTATTTCCTAGAGTGTGATTTCCTTTTTTAACTTCAGAAAGAGAAGCCAATAAGTGAAGAAGAGCAAAAGCAAGGGCAAAGAAGGCTGTCAAAAAGCCGAGAAGAATGGGGAAGAACATACGGTTTCCTTTCTAAGATATGATTGCCTGAGTACTATTTTTTATGACTGATTTTATGAAGAATCATAAATGATACTACAAGATTTAAAATAATAACCAATAAGGTAAAAAGAGAGTAACCATAAAGTGTAATTGGAATTTCATTTTTGAGGGAAATGATAGAAAAGTAACTTGTTAAAATGCCCGTTAACAACCCAGGCACATATTTTCGTATAACGATTGTTTGAATCAGATGTCCGAATACATGGTAGATATAAGCGATTATGATGCTTGCGTAAATGCTATAGTTATTAAACTGGTAACTAAGATATAGAGACGTCATTAGGATGAGAAATTGCTCCAAGACAATAAAGTTGAAAGCAAAAGGAGTGTAATAAGTTAGGATTCGATTGTTTGGATACTGGATTGATATTTTTTTGACAAAGGATGGCATCCAAACGATTTCTTCCAGTTCGTGAAGCATGAAGAGTGATGGAAATAGAAAGTAAAATTGCACGCTGGTCATTGAAAATACTCCCTTCTAGTTCGAGCCCACTTTTAAAATCTCCAAATAAAATTGGATCACTTCTTGTTCGGTGTAGGACTTGCCTTTTTTCAACCACCAGCTGAGGGTTTCGATGAAATGGCTGACGACCAAGTGTTTGAGGTAAGAGTGAGGGAGAGTTGGATGGGCCTTGATGAGTTCGTCGGCAACCATTGGGTAGACATCGTGTTCTAGTTCTTTTCGCAGTTGCCGGATAAAATAATCGTTTTTAGAGAGCAAGAGACTGGTCACATGATCTTGATTTTTCTTGAAATGCTGAAAGATATGAGCCAGATAGTCTTGTGGTGAGAGGTGTTCAGCACGCTCAAAGAGATGGTGAAAGAGTTTTTGACAGAGTTCATCTAGCAATAATTCCTTGCTCTCGTAATGGCTGTAAAAGGTCGAGCGCCCCACATCAGCAAGGTCTATAATTTCCTGAACGGTGATGGCCTCGTAGTCTTTTTGGTTGAGTAAGTGTAAGAAAGCTTGATAGATAGCTTTTCGAGTTTTGGTGATGCGACGATCCTGAGTATTCATATGGACAATTTGAACAAATTGTTCAGTAACGTACACCCTAAACAGTTTGCTCCTATCCTTTCTGTTGATAGTAGTGGATAATAGATAATGAACATGATGTTCATGAATCTATTATATCAGAGGATTAAGGATTATGAAGACAAAACATGCGGTCTGGATCGCTTTTTTCTTGAATTTGAGTTATGCCATTGTTGAGTTTATTGCAGGAGGGATTTTTGGATCCAGTGCAGTCCTTGCGGATTCGGTCCATGACTTGGGGGATGCAATCGCTATTGGGATCTCCGCCTTTTTGGAGAGTATTTCCAATCGTGAAGAAGACAGCCACTATACCTTGGGCTACAAGCGCTTTAGCCTTTTAGGGGCCATGGTAACAGCTGTGATTCTCATGACAGGGTCTGTTCTGGTCATTTTGGAAAATATAACGAAATTGGTTCACCCACAACCTGTCAACGATGAGGGCATCCTCTGGCTTGGAATCATAGCCGTCAGCATCAATGTGCTAGCGAGTCTCGTCATTCGCAAGGGGCAAACCAAGAACGAATCCATTCTCAGCCTGCACTTTCTGGAAGATACCTTAGGTTGGGTGGCTGTCATCTTAATGGCCATTGTTCTCCGATTTACCGACTGGTATATCCTGGATCCGCTCTTATCTCTTGCCATTTCCATCTTTATTCTGTCAAAAGCCATTCCACGTTTTTGGAGCACGCTCAGGATTTTCCTGGATGCCGTGCCAGAAGGAGTAGATATCCAGCAAGTCAAGAGTGATTTGGAACAGTTGGACCATGTGGCTAGTATCAATCAGCTTAATCTCTGGACCATGGATGGGCTGGAAAAGAACGCCATTGTCCATGTTTGTCTAGAGCATGTCAACCACATGGAGGTTTGTAAAGAAGCGATTCGTACCTTGCTCAAAGATTGTGGCTTTCAAAACGTCACCATTGAGGTAGATGAAGACTTGGCAACCCACCGAGCTCACAAGAGAAATATCGAAGACCTGGAAACTGATCAAGGTCATGGGCATGATCATCACCACCATTAATGACGACTTGGTATGAGCAGAAGCTCGATAAAAAGTGTATACTATAGATAAGTAAGCAATAGAAAGTAGGTCGTCCCTATGAAGAAAACAGTCTATACAGAAGCTGGGCAAGTGGGCCTTGTAGAAGTGGAACGTCCACAGATCGAAGCGCCAGATGATGTCATTCTCCGTATCGTTCGCACCTGTGTCTGTGGATCCGATCTATGGAGCTACCGTAATCCAGATATTGAAGCGGGGCACCAAAATAGTGGCCACGAAGCCATTGGGATTGTCGAAGAAATCGGTGAGGCCATTACAACGGTCAAACCGGGAGATTTTGTCATCGCACCTTTCACCCATGGCTGTGGAGAGTGTGATGCCTGTCGTGCTGGCTACGATGGGACTTGTGACCGTCATATCGGCACCAACTGGTCTGATGGAGTGCAAGCGGAGTACATCCGTTTCCACTTTGCTAATTGGGCCCTTGTCAAGATTCCAGGTCAACCATCTGATTATACAGAAGCTATGCTCAAATCCTTCTTGACGCTGGCTGATGTCATGCCGACGGGCTACCATGCAGCGCGTGTAGCAGACGTGAAGCCTGCTGACAAAGTAGTGGTCATCGGGGACGGTGCCGTTGGTCAATGTGCAGTGATCGCAGCCAAAATGCGGGGAGCATCACAAATCGTCCTTATGAGCCGTCACCAAGACCGTCAACAGATGGCCTTGGAGTCAGGCGCGACAGCAGTTGTCGCTGAGCGTGGTGAAGAAGGCATTGCCAAGGTTCGTGAAATCCTCGGAGGTGGAGCAGATGCAGCTCTTGAATGTGTCGGTACCGCAGCAGCTGTCGATCAAGCCCTTGGGGTCCTTCACAATGGTGGACGTTTAGGTTTTGTCGGTGTGCCTCATTACAAGAACCGTGCTCTAGGTTCGACCTTTGCCCAAAATATTTCTGTGGCAGGTGGAGCAGCCTCTGTCACCACCTATGACAAGCAGTTCTTGCTCAAGGCCGTTCTGGATGGCGATATCAATCCAGGACGTGTCTTCACTCATAGCTATAGCTTGGATGAGATTGATCAAGCTTATAAAGATATGGATGAACGCAAGACTATTAAGGCTATGATTGTGATTGAGTAACGAAAAAGTCTAGTAGAAATGAATCTACTAGACTTTTCTTTTATTGTGAAATAAATTTTTACTTCAAATCCGACATCACTTGTTTCTTGGTGAAGGTGCGCTCTTGTTTATTAGCTAAGGCCTTAATGCGCGCATCAAGGAGAATAGCGCGACCTTCGGCACTTCGGGTATAGACGAGGTCATACTTACCTAGGCTCTTTCGGATTTGCTCCACAAAGGCTTGGGCATCCTCTTTCCGTTTGTCAAAGAGGCTTGGTACAGCGAAATATTCTGTTTGATCGGATACCTTTTCCTGTGCTTTCAGGATATAACGCTGATTTTCAATCGGTGCGAAAAACTCGATCATGGTTTGCGAGAAGACTTCTTTCTCTCGCATGGTTCCGCCCTTCATATAGATCAGCGTGTTGATGGCATCCTTCTTATCTCGGACCACTTGGATACGGGTCTCCTGGGTCTGGATCTGGCCAGAAAGGAGTAAAGCTTGGTGAATGGCCTGGCCAAAGACCTCTAGACGTTTATAAGGACTCTTATAGAGGTAGTAGCGGAGCCAAGCAAGGAGTGCGAGAACAGCTAAGACGAATAGAAGAATAAGAGAAGCTGTATTCCATCCACCTCTATGTGAATAGTAAATCAGGTTGGCGAAAGAATCGGTCAAAGTAGCAGCCGTCAGCCAACGAGCTAGCTTTCTAGCATCAAAAAATAGGGCCAGGGGCAGGAAGTGTTTATCCACTTGGACCTCGTTTGCAATCTCTATATTCTCCAGAATCGGAAGAGCTTTTTGCCAGCCATCCCGAAGTTCTTGACGATGAGTGGAGCGCTCCAAGGTATCTTCATTTAGTTTTTGTAACTGTTTTTTAGTATAGCGGATATTGTCAAAGGCTAGACGTTCGATACCGGATTCGATGAAGGGCTCCTTGTAATGGAGACCTAAAAATTGCTTCATCCGTCTTTCTAAGAGCTCCAGATCAGGACTGTATTCTTTCAACTGATCAGTGAGGGCTTCGATCTCTTCCTTTTCAAGATCGGACTTTTCATACCATTTCTTTAGGGAAAGATTGATGGAGACCAGGTGCCAGATGTTACTGGTCTTGTCTGGATCCTCAGGCCACACTCGGATGGCACGACCTCGCATTTGGTTGCTGAGCATAAAGCTGCCGACAAAGCTCGCTAGGATCAGGGAATTGACGCAGGGAGCATCCCAGCCTTCTCCTAGAAGAGACTTGGTTCCAATAACAACCTGGATGAGGCCCTCTTGAAAGAGCTGGGTCACAGCTGTCACCAAATCATGTTGAGAACCGACCAAACGAACCTTGAGAAAGTCATCAGGAGATAATTGGCCAACACTTTGATAAGTCAGTCTATTCCCTCCTAGCAGCTCCTCTAGTCTTGGCTTAGCGATCGTAGGGATGATGACAATGCTACCGGTCAATACAGCGATGGCAGGAGGAGTTGCTTGCTCTATGCTTTCCCTGCGAATGGATTCGAAATAAGAGAGCACTCCCAATTGAGTAAATTGGGCGTCTTTATCTCCGAGATGAACTTCGAAATCTTGACGAATATAGTCTGTTAGGACCAGTTGGCGCAGTCGGCTTCCAAGAGCCTGGTATTCGGCCTTGAAAATCTCTCGAACCGCATTGAGTTTTCCGAGGGATTGGTTGAGTAGAAGGTCTTGTTTTTTGTTGCGGACTAGTTTAACTTGTTTTCGATCGATCAAGCTGGCTGCTTTTAATTCATGAAGCAGTTGCTTCTCGTATTCCTCAGGTAGATTGTACCATTGAGGCACCTGAAAGAGCAGACCTTGCAGGAGAATTTCAAGCCAGTCCAGGGTGAAAGCAGGTAGTTTCTTGGCTCCTAAAAGGTCCTGGAAACGTTTGGGAAATTCAATTCCCTTGCTTCGAAGAAAGATCAGGGTAGCAGAGAGATACTTAGGCTCATTGAGCAATTCATCATTGCTGATCTGACCCGATAAGGCCTGGCAGGTTTGAAGGTGTTGGCAAAAGAGGGGATCGGAAGTCAGTTGCTGCAAGAGAGCATTCTTTTGTTGGCTAAAAGCATCCAATTGCTCTTGCTCTTCCTTGGTTGGAAAGGCAAAGTAAACATAGTCTTGATGGGGACAAAGGGTGTCTTCTTTGACCAATTCGGGGACGGTGATTTCCTCATCGATCTCACCACACATGCGGATATAGCGATCCCAAAGGGCAGGATCCCCTTCATAGGGAGGGGTAGCAGTAAGGGAGATCATCTTTAAGTCAGGGAAGGCTTGACGAAAGGCTTCCAAACTCTTCCACCACTCATTACGCAGGTGATGACACTCATCCAAACAAAGGGTTCCGAGTGAGATGGCTTGGAAAGTAGTAAAGATATCAAAGCCTTTGAAATCAAATGTTTCAATCTCTGCCTGGTCATCGGTATCCTCAGCTTGTGATTGACCGACGACTTGGTTCATGGCGCTGTGTAGGGCCTGATAGGTAGCCACTGTAATCAGCTTAGGATGTTTGAGGTCCTGAGAGATCAATTGTTCCGCTTGGCTTTCATCTTTCAAGAATGCTTGGATAATCCGGTCCACCCATTGTTGACGAATGGTGACCGTAGGAGCCAAGATTAGGGTTGGTTGACCAAAGCGTCTGATAAATTCGATTCCCAGGGTTGTTTTTCCCGATCCAGGAGCTGCTACCAAATGCAGGTGGCCATCCGCCATAAAAGCGTCACTCTTATCGAGAACGCGTTTTTGATAGTGTCTCCATTGGCCTGTAAAGGCTAGTTCTTGTAACATTGGTTTCCTCCCTTGTACTGTCCCCATTATATCATAGCGGAGGACAAGAATCTTTTGGTAGAAGCTGAAGATTTCTACTTTCTAATGAGAATGGCAAACAGGAATCATTCGGACAGAGCGAAAAAGCCCAATCTACAGATTAGGCTTGTTAACGTTAGTCTTTCTTTGTTTTACGAGAGAGACCAAAGGCAGCACCCATGCTAAGAAGACCAAGGCCAAGAGTCGTCAAAGCAATGGAGTTTTTGCTTCCTGTATTTGGAAGGCTTGCTTCTTTTTGAGGAAGAGCTGCTGGTGCGATATAGACTTCTGTTTTCACAGGCTCGTTTTTAGCTGGTGTGAAGACTGTCGGTTTCGCAGGTGTTACAACAGCCGGTTTTTGAGGAGTAGGAGTCGGTGTTGCAGGCGTTTGGATGCTAGGTGTTTGTGGTTTTGCTTTCGCCACGCGATGAGTTTTTGAAATCAACTCATACTTGTCTGTTTGTACCTTAAAGACACGACCTTTTTGGACAGTTTCAACCACTTTATTGGCAAATTGAACGTTCAACAAGTCAGCAAAGTTTTTGTCAATATCTAGGTAGAGACCATTTGTCCCATTGACCAATGGAGCAAAGTCTTTTTTAATATATGTATATGTTTTACCAACTACGGTCAAAGAGATACCTGCATCTTGAAGGGCCTTCAGTGTTGCTTCTTTGGTTGGTGTATCTTTTGTAAGATCAATGTCTTCGTCTGTGATCAAGAAAGCAAAGCGATGATTGTTTGCTCCAGTCCCCCAGTTATAATCCGCTGAAGTAGCGATATGGTGCAATGGAACAGTAGCATTTTCATAACCACCGTAGGTTTTGATTGCTTTTAAAGCAGAAATAAAGCTTTCTGGATCTGTTGTGAATTTTGATCCATTAAAATCATGGTAGTTGGTATGCTTTGAGTCTTCATAATCAACCAATCCCAAGCGTGCTTGGATATTTTTTGCAGATAAATTACGGACGAATGTCTCAACATTTTTCATCGTATCATTGATGTGAGAATCCATCGAACTTGATTTATCAATGACAAAGACGATGTCGGATGTTCCTTGGACTTCTTTTTTATTGACCACATCGGCTTCTTTTGTGACTTCGACTACAGTTGTTTTGTTGACGGTTTCTGTAGTTGTCTCAGTGTAGTCAGCTGTTTCTTTGGTTGATGTAGCTGTCTTGGTAGAAGAGACTGGTTTTGAAGTGCCAACAGGTGTGTCTTGATCGGCTAAGCTAGTGGTTTTGATGGTTGCTGTTGAAGTAGTGGTTGTATCCGCACCATCTGTTTTAGTAGCTGGGCCAGTTTTTTTGACGTCCACAGCGATGACATCACCGGTTTTTGCTTTATCAGCAGGAACAACTGGTGTATTTGCTTTAGCGTTGATTTCTTCTGTTGCAGCCGTGATAGGTGATTTTGTTGCTGTAGTAGCTGCAGGAGCAGCTTGGGTTGTGCTAGGTGCAACGTCATCAGCAGAAGCGATAGTCGTTCCTGTGAAGACCGTTCCTAAAACAACGGAAGCTAATGTTAAAGTTTGTTTACGTGAAATAGTATATTTTTTCAAAATACGTCCCCTTTTTAATAAACTTTTTTCTATCATACAGGTTTTTCACAAAGTTGTCAACGGTATAATAATCAAGGGTTTTGTTGGTTTTTATATCCCTAATTATTAATAAAAAACCAAACTAGAGAAATATGCATAAAATAGGTTTAATATACAAATTATATAAAAAGAAATAGGATTCCTACAAATTTGCAGGAATCCTTATTTTATCGGCATTTCTACTATATTTTTTATCCGTAAAAAATACTAGCTAGTCACTTTATTTATGTTTCTAAATCAACACATAGGTTTCAACTGCTTGCCCAGCCCCGTTTTCATTGTTGGTCTTTGTCACGACAGTCGCTCCCTCTTTCACTTCTTGTGGAGCGTTGCCCATAGCGACTCCGATGCCTGCTTTTTTGAGCATAGGAAGGTCGTTGAAGTTGTCTCCCATGGTGAGGACTTCTTCTAAGTTCAAGTGGTAGTAGTTGGCGAGCTCAATCAGAGCATCTTCTTTGGAAACGTTCTTAGCTGTGACTTCTAGGTAGTTGGCTTTGGAGAGATAAAAGGCGGTAGAAGGGAAGTCGTCAGCAGAAATAGTGCGATAGAGAGCTTGGATCTCTTCTGGCTCTCCAATTAAGAGCAATTTGTGGAGGGGCTTTGTCGCATCCAGCAAAGGATCCAATAGGGGAAGAATGAGAGGTTTTTCTCCTGTAATCCGGGCCTCCTCTTGACTCCATTGGTCAAGGCGGTCGGTCATCCAGTCTTTTCCACTATAGAGGTTGATCGAAACCTGAGGAAAGTGTGCTTTGGCCCAGTCGATAAAGTTCCGGGCCTCCGTCTTGTCCAAAGGATGCTCGAAAAGCACCTGCTCTCCCTTTTGGATCAAGGCACCATTGTAGCAAGCCATGGGGCAGTCTTCTATACCGAGTTCTCTGGCAATGGGAGCCATCCCTTTTGGAGAGCGAGCAGAGGCCAGTACGAAAGGAATGGTTTCGCGTTTTAAATCCGGGATCAATGCTGCCAACTGTGGATCGATCTGATGGTGGTCATTTAAGATGGTACCATCGATATCGCTGATGATGAGACGAATGTAAGACATAATGAGGACCTCCTAATAGAGAATAGTGGTTTCACTGCCGATTTGTTTAAGGATGTCAGGACTTGGTTTTTGATCAGTAATCCAATAGTCAAATTGTTGGAAACGAGCGAGATAGTAGTTGGCATGTTGGTGGAACTTGGCACATTCTGCTACCAGCACCTTGGTACGAGTCCGTTCAAAAACGAGAGACTTGACTGCAACGTCTTCAGCATCCTCAAAGGTGACTTCGCCATTGGTTAAGCTACTCGCTCCAAAAAAAGCAAGATCAAAGCGAAGATTGTCCAGTATGTGTGCTTGATTCGCGTCATAGTAGAAGCGGTTTTTAGGGTAGAATTTACCGCCTAAGAGATGAACGTCAACCTGGGAATGGCCACTGAGCTGGATGGCATTGTCAAGAGAATGTGAATAGACCGTGACTTCCTTATTCAGCATGCCAGCAAGCAGGGTCATCGATGTGGAAACATCGAGAAAGATCATTTGTCCATCTTGGATCAATTGCAGGGCCTTTTGAGCCATGGCAGTCTTTTCCTTGTTGGCTTTCTGACTGCGGTCTAGGTAAGAAGGGCCGGGTTCTTTGTTTAAGGGGAGAAGTCCACCATGGGTCCTACGGACAAGCTGGCGTTGGCTCAGAAGGGCAAAGTCTCTGCGGATAGTATCTTTTGAGACCTTGAAATAATCGACCATTTCTTTAGCGGATAGCTGTTTTTTCTCTTCTAAAAGTTCTAGGATTTTTTCGAGCCGTTGTTCCTGGTACATGAATTCGCTCCTTATTGCTGTTCTTGTCTTTATTGTACATCATTTTGTAAGCGATTGCAAGTTTTCTTGAGCGTATTTAAGTATTTATGATCTTTTTCTTAGAAAACCTTATTACTGACGTTTGTTTTAAAGGGGGAATTCTGCTATAATATGTCAAACTAACGTGGAGGTTTCCTTATGGCCAGTGAATATGAAAAAATGATTGCAGGTGACTATTATAGACCTGCGGACCCTGAATTACGGGCTTTAGCCAAAGCTTCTCGGGAGAAGCAGGAAGCCTTTAATCAAGAGGTGGACCCTAAAAAAGGAGCGGCCATCATCAAAGAGTGGTTTGGCTCTACTGGCGACAAACTCTATCTCAATCGTCAGGTTCTTGTGGATTACGGCGTCAACATCCATTTGGGAGAGCATTTCTATGCCAATTACAATTTGACCATGTTGGATATTTGTCCCATTACGATTGGAAAGAATGCCATGATTGGTCCTAATTGCCAATTTTTGACCCCCTTACACCCGCTGGATCCAGATGAGCGCAACTCGGGTCTTGAGTACGGAGCTCCGATTACGATAGGAGACAATTTCTGGGCAGGAGGAGGGGTCACCATCCTTCCTGGTGTCACGCTGGGTGATAATGTGGTCGCTGGCGCTGGGGCAGTCGTAACCAAGTCTTTTGGAGACAATGTGGTCCTTGCAGGAAACCCAGCCCGTGTCATCAAAGAAATACCCATTAAAAAGGAGAAGGGATGATCCAAAAACATGAAATTCCTATTTTAGAGTTTGATGACAACCCGCAGGCAGTCATTATGCCGACCCATGAGGGGTTAGACCTGCACCTGCCTGAAAAATGCGTTTATGCTTTCTTAGGGGATGAGATTGACCGCTTTTCCAAAACTGTTGGAGCTGAGCAAGTGGCTACCTTTGTCTCAGCTACCAAGGCTTATCCAGTCTATGTTCTGAAGCATCAAGGGGAGGAAGTCTGCTTGGCACAAGCGCCAGTTGGATCTGCAGCTACTGCCCAATTCATGGATTGGTTGATTGGCTATGGGGTGAAGAAGATCATTTCCTCGGGTAGCTGTGGCGTCTTGGTAGATATAGAAGAAAATGCCTTTTTGATCCCGACCAAGGCCTTGCGAGATGAGGGAGCTAGTTACCATTATGTAGCGCCTTCTCGTTATATCGAAGTGGACAGTCGTGCACTGACCGCCATTGAAACAGTTCTAAAACAGCAGGCCATTCCTTATCAAGAGGTCATGACCTGGTCGACGGACGGTTTTTATAGAGAAACACCTGACAAGGTGGCCTATCGCATTGAAGAAGGGTGTCGTGTTGTGGAGATGGAGTGTGCCTCACTTGCAGCAGTCGCCCAGCTTCGTGATGCAGTTTGGGGCTTGCTCCTATTTACCGCAGATTCTCTTGCAGACCTAGAAAATTATGACCAGCGTGACTGGGGGGCTGAAGCTTTTGAGAAGGCCCTAGAATTGTGCCTAGAGATGGTTCATCACTTGTAGGTCTTTTCACTTTTTATGATACAATGAAGCTATGTTAGTCAAATTATTTTTTAAACAATGGCAGGCCAAAATTAAAAGCCTGTCTCCGGCAAGGCGAATCTTTCTCAGCTTTGCCTTGGTTATCCTGGTGGGCTCGCTCTTATTGAGTCTGCCTTTTGTCCAGCAAGCGAGCTCAAAAGCAGGCTATATCGACCACCTCTTTACAGCGGTCTCCATGGTCTGTGTGACGGGGCTCTTTACCCAGTCGGTGGCTTCGACCTATAATGGTTTGGGGCAATTGATCTGTATGCTCTTGATCCAGATCGGAGGCCTAGGGATCTTGACCTTTATCGGTCTCTTCTTTATGGAAGGTCGCCAAAAACTTAGTTACAAGGACCGGCAGACCATTCGGGACAGTTTTAGTTTTAGCAATAACCAGAGCTTGGCCCGTTTTGTCCGCTCCATCTTTATTACCACCTTTACCATCGAAGGGGTGGGGGCCTTGCTCCTCATGACCCGCTTTATCCCTCGCTTTGGCTGGGGGCATGGGATCTTTAACTCCATCTTTGTTGCGGTCTCGGCCTTTTGTAATGCGGGCTTTGATAATTTTGGAGGTGATAGTATGATGAGCTTCCAGACCGATTGGTTGGTCAATCTGACCTTGTCTGCCCTTATTATTACTGGGGGCTTGGGCTTCATGGTCTGGTTTGACCTAGCCACCAAGGCCCGCAATCAATCAGGACGGCGGACTCTTCGCTTCCATACCAAGGTGGTTCTCTGGTTAACAGCTGCGATCCTTCTCTTTGGGACAGTGACTAGTCTTTTGACCGAGTTTACTAATCCAGCAACGATTGGGTCCCTTCCATTAGGAGAGAAGATCTTGGTCAGCTTCTTCCAAACTGTCAGTATGCGGACAGCTGGTTTTGCTTCGCTAGATTATACAGCAGTCCGGCCAGTAACGCTCTTTATCTATCTCTTACAGATGTTCCTAGGAGGAGCACCAGGCGGGACAGCAGGGGGGATGAAGATCACCACCTTCTTGGTGCTGATTCTCTTAGCGCGCAAAGAGTTGCTCGGCTTGCCACATACCAACCTGGGTAAGCGCACCATCGCACCAGACTTGGTCCAACGCTCTTTGGGGACGGCAGTAATTTTCCAGTTGACTTTTCTCCTTGGACTCTTTGGTCTTTGTCTCGTGACTCCGGATGGTCAACGCTTTTTGTACCTGGTCTTTGAGGCAGTATCGGCTCTAGCGACAGTAGGCGTGACAGCCAATGTGACCTCGACCTTAAATGGAGCAGGGCTGGGGATCATCATGGTGCTCATGTTTATCGGTCGGATCGGCCCCTTGACCCTCATGGTCAGTTTGAAAAATTACAAAGCTAAGAAGGCAGATGCCTTGCAATATGCTAAAGCAGACATCATTATCGGATAGGAGAGACTTATGGTGAATCGAACCATTGGAATATTAGGATTAGGAATTTTTGGACAGAGTGTCCTGAAAACTCTGCAGGACCAGGATGTGGATATTGTTGCAATTGATGATCACGAAGATGTGATTAATCAGTATGAATCTATGATTACAACTGGAATTGTTGGAGACATTACGGAGTTGGACCTCTTGGATGCAGCAGATATTGGGAACTGTGACACAGTCGTGATCGCGACGGGTGAAAACCTGGAGTCCAGTGTGCTGGCTGTCATGCATTGTAAGGCGCTTGGAGTCGAGCATGTCATTGCCAAGGTCAAAAATGAAGTGACCAAAGAAATTCTGGAAAAGATTGGGGCTGATTTGGTCATCCTGCCAGAGGTAGAAGCAGGCATGTCCCTCGCTAAAATGGTTCTTTTCCAACACCGGATTGAAGTTTTCCAGTTGGATGAAGAAGTGGTAGTAGTCGAGTTTACGGTTCCATCCAGCTGGGTAGGAAAAAGTCTTCAGGACTTGGCTGTCAGAGAGGAGTACCATCTCAACATTATTGGTTATCGAGATGCGGAAGATCAACCGCTTCATATTCAGATTGCTCCCGACTTTATCTGGCCAGAAGGGGTGCGCGTGATGGCGGTGACAGACAACCAGTATCTGGATAGAATCCAAGACTTGTTAGACTAATCGTGTAATTGAGAGTGGGACAGAAATCGGTAATTCATTAGAATTCGATTTCGTCGTCCCACCTCCGCACAGTTGAGTAGGGCTGTAAAAGCTGATGAAATCAGCGTAGTAGAGCCCACTCAACCACTGCGTTTTGCTCAACAATCCAAAAACAATTAAGAGGCTAGGACTTTTGTCCTAGCCTCAGAATGTTGATCACCTATTTTTTAACTAAAATAGGTGAAATGGTTCTGCAGAAATATGATTTTTAATTTTTACTCCGCAGACGCCCTCTGTATCTTAATTTAGTCATGGAACTTCCTGGATTGCTGAAATCATCCACTGGATAATTTCACCTAACGTCCGTCCTCAAGGTCGTCAAGAATCTCTTGCCATTTTTCCTCATGCATGCCTTGGCAGATATGTTTGGTTCGAGTCTCATGTATCTCTTGATCCGTTGGGGAAGTTGATCTTATAAAATTTTAGGAAAGGCTCTGTCAGGTGTTGACAGGCCTTTTTTTGAGTGCTATAGTATAACCGTAAACGCTTACACAGCGAGGCGAAGCAGATAAAAAGCGGGCAGTCAGATGCCCATAAAAGCGGAGGAACGACAAATGGCAGGATCAGTGATACAGGGAGAGAACTACCGAATCTCCGTATTAACGGAATCTTTGGTGCGCTTGGAATACTCAGAGGATGGTGTTTTTGAGGATGGTCAGACGCAAGTTGTGCAAAATCGTGATTTTGGACCTGTAGCCTGTGAGGTCGTAGAGACAGAAGAGGTCCTCGATCTGCATACGGAGAATCTCCACCTTCATTTTGAAAAGGGACCTTTTACACCGGATCGACTTTTTATCGAGCTCAAGGGTCAGTATGCAGTCTATGGTAGCCGGTGGCACTATGGAGATCAGCCTGAGACCTTGAAGGGGACCAGTCGGACGCTTGACGAGGTCGATGGAGCTATGGAGTTGGAAGATGGGATCTTGAGCAAGGCCGGTTATGCTCTTTTGGATGATTCCAGTTCCTACTTGTATGATGTCGAAAGCGGATTTAGAGCACGGCCATGTCCAGAAGTGGATCTGTATTTCTTCGGTTATGGGCGCGATTATCTAGGGGCCTTGAAAGATTTTTACCATCTGACGGGACAACCACCCCTCTTGCCACGTTATGCTCTGGGAAACTGGTGGAGTCGGTATTGGCCTTATACCAGTCAGGAGTACACAGATTTGATGGATCGTTTCAAGGCTGAAGGGGTGCCTTTGGCTGTCAGTGTGATCGATATGGACTGGCACAAGACAGCAATTCCTGCTCGCTTTGGAAGTGGTTGGACGGGCTATAGTTGGAACCGGGACTTGATTCCTGATCCTGCTGCCTTCTTACATGGTCTTCATGAGCGTGGTTTAAAGGTGACCTTAAATGTCCATCCAGCAGATGGCATTCGCGCCTTCGAAGATGCTTACCCTATGGTCGCAAAACGCTTGGGATTAGATGCGAAAAAAGAAGAAGCGGCTAGCTTTGACTTTTACAGTCCAGCCTTTCGCGAAGCCTATTTCGAAGATGTCCACCATCCCTTGGAAGATCAAGGAGTGGACTTTTGGTGGATTGATTGGCAGCAAGGTAGTCATGGCAAGATGGATCCCCTTTGGTTGTTAAATCACTATCATTATCTAGACAATTGTCGAAAAGGCCAAGCTGGTCTCATCTTATCGCGTTATGGGGGTCCTGGCAGCCACCGGTATCCGATCGGTTTTTCAGGGGATACCATTGTGACTTGGGAATCCCTAGCCTTTCAACCCTATTTTACCAGCACAGCTTCAAATATCGGTTATACGTGGTGGAGTCACGATATTGGTGGCCATATGCGGGGTTACTATGATGAAGACTTGGCTCTTCGCTGGTTGCAATTTGGGGTCTTTAGCCCGATCAATCGTCTCCATAGTTCTTGTAATGCCTTTAACAGCAAGGAACCGTGGTTTTACTCGCCTGAGACCTGTCGCTGGATGAAGCAGTATTTGCGCCTGCGTCACAGCTTACTGCCTTATCTTTACACCATGAATGTGGCGACGCATGAAGAAGGGCTACCTTTGGTTCAACCCCTCTATTACCACTATCCAAATGAAGAAGAGGCTTATGAAGCGAAGAATCAATATTTCTTTGGTAGTGAACTCATGGTGGCACCAATTACCGAAGCGCTGGATCCTGTCTTTCATAGTGCTTCTGTGAGCGTTTGGTTCCCAGACGGCGTTTGGTACGATTTCTTCCATGATTGGAAGTATGAAGGAAGAGGCAAGCTTACGGTCTTTAGGACCAGCCAGGATATTCCGGTCTTTGCACGTGCAGGAGCCATCATCCCTATGGATGCACAACCACAGACAGGAGTAGACCTTCCAGAAATGCTGGACTGGCATCTCTTCCCAGGTGACAATCGTTCCTTCGTACTCGTCGAAGGAGAAGGAGCTAGCAAGGTTGAAACCCGCCTAACAGTCGATTGGGATGAAAAAAAGATTAGGATGGATCTGTCAGGTGATCTAGCCTTGCTTCCTGAAAAGAGACAGCACCGTTTCTTGCTCCATACCTTTGAGACAGCCCCTATTTTAGTGGACAATCAAAGTCAGGAAATTGCGATGGGTGAGCTGCAATCGCATCCGATTGCTAAAGAAGATCGGATGTTTGAACTCTTGAAATCTGCCAACCTGGCCTACGATAGGAAAAATGAATTATTTGCGGCTTGTTCAAGAGCGAAGGATTGGAAACAGTTGATGAAGGTCATCACACCTTTGGAGGAAGGCTTGCGCCAACGTCTCTTTGAAGTGATTTATTCCAGTGAAGAGGGAGAAGACTTGTAAACTCTTGCAATTTCACCCCTATTTTTGTATGATGAAAATGATTTCACAATCATAAAGGAGAAGAAAAAATGGAACAAAAATGGTGGCATAACGCCGTAATTTACCAAGTTTATCCAAAAAGTTTCAAGGATAGTAATGGCGATGGCATAGGGGATCTCAAGGGGATCACGAGCAAGCTAGACTATCTGGAAAAGCTAGGGATTACAGCCATCTGGCTCTCACCAGTCTACAAGAGTCCCATGGATGATAACGGCTATGACATCTCGGATTACGAGGATATTGCCTCCATCTTTGGTACCATGGAAGATATGGAAGAATTGATCGCAGAAGGTCAGAAACGCAAGATCAAAATCATCATGGACTTGGTGGTCAACCATACCTCTGATGAGCATGCTTGGTTTATCGAGGCGCGTGAAAATCCAGACAGTCCAAAGCGGGATTTCTATATTTGGCGCGATGAGCCCAATGGCATTATTTCTGCTTTTAGTGGCTCTGCTTGGGAGTTCGATGAAGCTTCTGGTCAATACTACCTGCATAACTTTAGTAAGAAGCAACCAGACCTCAACTGGGAAAATGAGGAGCTCCGTCATCAGATCTATGACATGATGAATTTCTGGATTGACAAGGGAATTGGTGGCTTCCGTATGGATGTGATCGATATGATCGGTAAGATCCCAGATCAGGAAATCATCAGCAATGGTCCCATGCTCCATCCTTACTTGAAGGAAATGAATCAAGCGACCTTTGGCGATAAGGATCTGCTCACAGTGGGAGAAACTTGGGGAGCAACTCCAGAGATTGCCAAGCAATACTCCAATCCAAAAAATCAAGAATTGTCCATGGTTTTCCAATTTGAACACATAGGCCTTCAATACCAACCGGGTCAACCAAAGTGGCACTACGCTAAGGAATTGGATGTGCCAAAATTGAAAGAAATTTTCACCAAGTGGCAGACGGAATTAGGAAAAGACGAAGGCTGGAATTCCCTCTTTTGGAACAACCACGATCTCCCACGGATTGTGTCAACTTGGGGGGATGATGGTGACTACCGTGTTAAATCTGCCAAGGCTTTGGCGATTCTGCTTCACTTGATGAAGGGAACTCCGTATATCTATCAAGGGGAAGAAATTGGGATGACCAATTATCCATTTAAGACCCTCGAGGATGTAGAAGATATCGAGTCAATCAACTATGCCCATGAAGCCTTAGAAAAAGGAGTGCCACTCGAAGTGATCATGGATCAGATCCGCCATATTGGTCGGGACAATGCGCGGACACCGATGCAGTGGAATGATGAAGCAGAAGCTGGCTTTACGACAGGTCAACCATGGCTTGCGGTCAACCCAAACTACAAAGAGATCAATGTTGGGGCTGCCCTAGCAGATCCGGACTCCATTTTCTATACCTACCAAGCTCTGGTGGCCTTGAGAAAAGAGCATCCTTGGCTTGTGACGGCTGATTATGAATTGGTGGACGCAGTAGACAAGGTTTTTGCTTACAAGCGGGTAGAAGGAGACCAAGCCTATTTGGTTGTTGTCAATCTTTCAAGCCAAGAGCAAGACTTACCGCTTGTCAATGGGGTTGAAGAGGTTCTCATTGCCAATACCAAGGTGGAGCAAGTCCTCGAATCGGGCAAGTTAGCCCCTTGGGATGCCTTCTGTGTCAAATTAGCCTAATGAAGCAAATGAAAAATTAAGGAACGAACCTCCTTATAAAAGCAGGTCTTTCTCAATAGAGAAGGCCTGTTTTGCTTTTTAGGGGTTGTTCTTCTAGCAGAATCCGCTCAAAATCCTCTCAAAAATGGTTCGGTGATGCATGGGATATAGGAAATATTTATAAGTAGTCCTAGTTTTTGCTTTTGATCTCTGGTCCCAAGGCCTATTAAATCCGTGTTATAGTTTTTGCCTATATCAAAATTCGTGTAAAAGCAATTATACAAGATGGCTATCTTCTGATATGATAGTGTCAATTAGAATTTTTGGAGGACACAACATGTCAACTACAATTATCGGTTTCCCACGTTTGGGTGAATTCCGTGAATTAAAATTTACAACTGAAAAATACTTTAGAAAAGAAATCTCAGCAGACGAGCTCTTGGCAGCTGCCAAAGACTTGCGTGCAAAACACTGGAACATTGTCAAAGAGCAAGGCATCTCAGAGATTCCTTCAAATGACTTCTCACATTACGACAATTTTCTTGATGCAGCCTTCCTTTTCAACGTCGTGCCTGCATCTGTTCAAAACTTGGATTTGACAGACCTTGAACAATACTTTGCTTTGGCGCGTGGTTATCAAGGTGAAAAAGGGGATGTGCGTGCCCTTCCAATGAAAAAATGGTTCAACACGAACTACCATTACATTGTTCCTAAATTTGAAAAAACAACAGAAGTGAAATTGGCAGGTCACAAGATTTTTGATGAGTACCAAGAAGCTAAAGAATTGGGAATCAACACTCGTCCAGTAGTCGTTGGACCCTTCACATTCCTTCAATTATCTGACTTTGAAGATGGTGTGAAAGCGGAAGACTTCGTCGACAGCCTGGTTGCTGCTTACCAAGAAGTCTTTGCAAAATTGGCAGAGCTTGGTGCGACTCGTATCCAACTCGATGAGCCAGCTCTTGTCAAAGATTTGTCAGCTGAAGAAAAAGCCCTCTTCTTGAACCTCTACAACAAACTCTTGGCGGACAAGAAAGGCCTTGAAGTCTTGATTCAAACCTACTTTGGTGATGTTCGTGATGTCTACGCTGACCTTGTGAACTTGCCAGTAGATGGTATTGGTCTTGACTTTGTTGAAGGGAAGAAAACACTTGAATTGGTGAAAGGTGGCTTCCCAGCTGATAAGACCCTTTATGCTGGTATTGTGAATGGGAAAAACATCTGGCGCAACAACTATGAAAAGAGCTTAGAAATCTTGGATCAAGTTCCAGCTGAAAAGGTTGTCTTGACGACTTCTTGCTCCCTTCTTCATGTGCCATTTACAACTGCTAATGAAGAATTTGAACCAGCTATTTTGGACCACTTCGCCTTTGCGGTTGAAAAATTGGGTGAATTGCGTGATTTGGATGCCATCCGCAATGGTCAAGGTGCAGAAGCTCTTGCTGCCAACAAAGAACTCTTTGCAACCGAACGTGTCGGAGCAAATGCTGAACTTCATGCTCGTATCGCAGCGTTGACAGAAGCAGACTACACTCGTTTGCCAGCTTTCGCAGAACGCGAAGAAATCCAAAAAGAATCCTTCAAACTTCCAGCGCTTCCAACAACAACCATCGGTTCATTCCCTCAAACGAAAGAAGTTCGTGCTAAACGTTTGGCCTTCCGTAAGGGTGAATTGACTCAAGAAGAATACGATGCCTTCCTTGCTGAAACAATTGATGAATGGATCAAATGGCAAGAAGAAGTTGGATTTGATGTTCTTGTACACGGTGAATTTGAACGGAACGACATGGTTGAGTACTTCGGTCAAAACTTGTCTGGTTACCTCTTCTCTAAAAACGGTTGGGTACAATCATACGGTATGCGTGGGGTGAAACCACCAATCATCTGGGGAGATGTTACTCGTCTTAACCCAATCACTGTGAAATGGTCTAGCTACGCACAAAGCCGTACAGATAAACCTGTTAAAGGGATGTTGACTGGACCTGTTACCATTCTTAACTGGTCATTCCCACGTGAAGACATCTCTATCAAGGATTCTACTCTTCAAATCGCTCTTGCTATCAAGGATGAAGTTCTTGACCTTGAAGCTGCAGGCGTGAAAATCATCCAAATCGACGAAGCTGCTCTTCGTGAGAAATTGCCACTTCGTCGTAGCGACTGGTACGAAGATTACCTTGACTGGGCGATTCCAGCCTTCCGTTTGGTACACTCAACTGTAGCGCCAGATACACAAATCCACACGCACATGTGTTACTCAGAATTTACAGATATCATCCCAGCGATCGATAACTTGGATGCGGACGTCATCTCATTTGAAGCTAGCCGTTCAAACCTTGAAATCTTGGATGAGTTGAAAGCCAAAAACTTCCAAACAGAAGTTGGACCTGGGGTTTACGATATCCACTCACCACGTGTCCCACAAGACGGTGAAATTGATCACACTATCGAAGCGATCTTGGCCAAAGTACCAAGTGGCAAAGTTTGGATCAACCCTGACTGTGGTTTGAAGACTCGCGGAATTAAAGAAACAAAAGAAAGCTTGATCAAACTAGTTAATGCTGCTAAAGAAGCGCGTGAACACTTGTAAGAAAATGTTTCGAGGACCTTCTATCATCGTGTAGAGGGTTTTCGACTCATCCCTTATCCTAGAAACAGTGGCTCAGAGTTCTTGATCAACGAAACAAAAGAAAAGGATAGAATATGTCACAACACACACCGTCTCTGTCATTTGAAGTTTTTCCTCCAAATCCTGAAGTAGGCAATGCCAAACTCCTCCGGGCCTTGGCAAATATGCAGGAGCTAGCCCCTCACTTTATTAGTGTGACCGCTAGCAATAACAAATACAATATCAAAGAGACGACGGTTGCTTTAGCCAATCATATTCAGAATGAATTGTCTATTCCGACCATTGCCCACTTACCAGCTATCTATCTCAGTAAGGAAAAGGTAGCAGATACCCTTCATGAGTTAGATCAAGTAGGAGTTCACCGTATCTTGGCCCTTCGTGGAGATATTATTCCTGGTGTGGAACCTTTAAAAGACTTTCGTTATGCAACGGACTTGATTGAATTTATTAAAACAGAAGCTCCTCACTTTGATGTGATTGGTGCTTGTTACCCAGAAGGTCACCCAGATTCTCCAAATCAAATTTCAGATATTCAAAATCTGAAAAAGAAAGTGGATGCTGGATGTTCGAGCCTAGTGACTCAACTTTTCTTTGACAATGAGCGTTTCTATGATTTTCAAGATAAGTGTACTTTAGCTGGGATCAATGTTCCTATTCATGCAGGAGTGATGCCGATTCTTAACAGAAACCAGGCCCTTCGTCTCCTCAAAACTTGTGAAAATGTTCATATCCCACGGAAGTTTAAAGCCATTTTAGACAAGTATGAGCATGATCCAGAATCTCTTCGCGCAGCTGGCTTGGCTTATGCAGTCGATCAAATCGTTGATTTGGTTACTCAAGATGTGGCAGGTGTCCATCTTTACACCATGAACAATGAAGATGTCGCTTACCACGTCTACCAAGCAACAAAGGCCTTATTTGCTCATCAACCGAATTTTGAAGTGAATTAATCAACACTTTTAGTAGGAAGTGTAGAGATTGAGAAAGAATAGTTCTCAGTCTCTTTTTATTCGGGTCAATCACTTGCTAAAAACCAACTTTTTTTTTATAGTATTAATATGAAGTTTTTGGAGGCGCTTGCAATGAAAAAAGAGCTTAAGCTGAAATTATTTGGACCCCCTAAGGTTGTTTTTAATCAGAAAGATATTCGTTTTTCTTTTTCGAAGATGGAGGCCTTACTTTATTATTTAGCAGTTATGGGCCAGGTAAACCGTGATGAAATCGCCGGTATTCTTTGGGGAGCTAAGGAAAACCAAGTAGCCCGCAAAAACTTACGGAATACGGTTTACCAAGCCAATAAAATCTTTGAGGGAGATATCATTGTCTCTCCAAACCGGAGCAGTTTGGCTCTTAATCCTGATTTGAGTCTTTCTTTGGATGTCCAGTTCTTTGAAAGAGATCCACTAAGTGCCTTGGATCTATATCGGGGAGACTTTTTAGAGGGCTTCTATGTCAAAGATGATGAAGAATTTGATCAGTGGGCTTCTCGCAAACGGGATGCTTATAGGAAGCTCTACGTCGAAAGCTGCTATCAAAAAATTAAAAAGGTCGGTTTCGGAGATCCTAGTATAGAACTCTTGCTCCATCATTTGGTAGAGCTGGATGAATTTGAAGAGAAAAACTACCAGCTCTTGATGGAGTATTATAGTTTCCATCACCAGTTAGGAAAATTTTTCGAGACCTATTATAAACTTGTCGATTTATTGGATCGCGAGCTCAGTGTGCGTCCCAGTCGAGCGATTGAGGAACTTTATCACTCCGTTTTGGAAGCCAAACGAACTCATAAACTGACGAATCGCTTGAATATCCGTGAACTTTCCTTTTTTGGCCGGAAACAAGAACTCTCACAACTTGAGGAATACCTTTCCTTAGTCGAGACGGGTGAAGCAGTAGGTCCTTTTCTCGTGATGGGACAATCTGGGACAGGTAAGAAACGTCTGTTACGACAGTTGGTCTTGATGTCCAATCGCAGTTTTAACTTTATCAAGGTTGAAGGAAAAGCTACTAGTCAACGCTACGAAGGAAGCACCTGGAATGATCTCAGACAAGCTCTAGAGAAAATGGGGGATGAGATGGGGATTTCCCTTCTGGAAGAGGAGGATGATCTCATTTCGGTATGGAATCAGCTTCAGATCCTTAGCAAAGAAAAACCGCTCCTGATTCTGCTTGAAAATGCCCAGTGGATCGATGCAGTGTCTCTAGAAAAAGTGAAACAACTAGAGGAGAGAAGAAACCAGGAGAAATGGCAACTGATTTTTACAGCTGAAGAGCCTCTGCCAGCTTCTTTCGTCAACTTCTTGGGGAGCTTGAAGGTAGAGAAAAGGCTGTCTCAACTAGAGTTGACCAATTTTGATCCAAGTGAAAGTCGTGCTCTCTTGAAAGGGGAACTGGGAGCAATAGAGCCGGCAGTGATGGAGCAGATGGTCGAATGGAGTGAAGGCAGTCCGTTCTTACTGTCCAGCTATATCGAAGAGTGGAAAGAAAATGAAAATTTAGAACCCTTGCCTGATATCATTCAAGCCTATCTTTCTCAGGAACTTGGGGATATGAGCAGTGAAGAAGAGGCCCTTCTTCACTACCTATCTTGTTTTCATAAGCCAATTTCTCTGTCTATCTTGGCAGAATTGACGGCTACAGAGCTTCCTGTTTTGACTGAATTAATCGAGCCTTTATCTGAAAGAGCGATCGTCTCAATCGTAGAAGAAGACGAGGCTCTCTTGGTTCAATTCTGCAAGCAATTGGTAGCTATGTACTTTTACCATCTTCTTTCGCCAGCTAGACGGCGGCTCTTCCACCAACAAATTGCGCAAAAATTGGAAGAAAGCTTAGAAGATTCGACGGACCTTCTTCTTTATAAGGAAATTGCCTACCAATATAAGCGATCCCAAAATCTTTTGCGTTCCTTATCGTTTGAGTTGACCTACTTAGAAGAAATCCTTCAGCTGGAGCATGAACTGTTTCCGATTTATTCCAAGGTAGATGAGGGGTTCCTATCAGATGGTACAAATAGCCGTTTGGACATTTTTGGAGAGCTATCCCGTATACGCCAAGAATTAGATAATCTCTTTTCAAGGCACCAAAGAGATAGAGAATACAAGCATTTACAACTGCGTTACTTGTACCTAGAAGGTCGCTATTTTATTCGAAGTGGGGAGTATCAAAAGGGGATTCATGATATCCAAAAAGTCATCTCCTATGCGCGGGAACTCAAGCAATCCGACTTCCTCTTAGAGGGTTATCGGCAAATCATTTATTATTGCATTCAAACGGAAAATATCTCTGAGATGGCTTATTATACAGATTTGGCTTTGGAAGATGCCATCCAAGCTAATAATCATGAGGTCATCGCGATCCAGTTGCGTTTGAAAGGCTTGTATCACCTGATGGTTGGGGATGAGGAGCAGGCGACTCGGCATCTGTATCGCTCCATTGATTGCTTTAGTTTGACCAATAGCATGCAGACTAAGTATGCCATTCAAATTGCGGCTTCTTTGGCCTATCTCGCTGAAATCGAGCAAGTGAGAGGCCATTTCCAAGTAGCGGTCACCCACTTAGAAGAGGTTCTGCGTTTGGTGGGAGATCAAGCTGTTGATTCTGTCCGTGTCGTCTTTGATATTGATCTTGGGATCGCCTATTATTGGAAGGGAGATTTGATTCAAGCTCGCCTCTGTTTTGACAGAGCTCAGAAGATTTTGTCCAGTGTTCGTTTCCCTTGGAAGGAAGAATTGCTCGAATTTTACCAATCCTTGATTGCTTGTCAGCAAGGGGATCAGGAGAAGGTTGCGGATTATCTGGCTCGAAAAGAAAGGACGATGAAACAATCTGCCAATTCTCGGGATAAGGGAATGGTTCATTATCTATTAGCTTACTTATCTGATCAAAAGGGGAAAGGAGAAGAGCTCGCTCCTGCCTTGAGTACCTTCTTGAAAGAAGATAAGAATTACTACAAGAAGGTAGCAGAGCAACACTTGAATCCTTACAGAGATCGTCAGTTTCTTAAGAAATTAAAAGACCTGTAGTGTCTCTTGTCTAAATCATAAGAGAAGGCTAAGTGGCCTGTCCTCTTTTCAGGCAAAAATCGTTGTGTCTGAAAATGAAGAAAAAGCATAGAAATACCCTAGTAATGGGTGTTTCTATGCTTTTTATGTGTGTAGAAATCTTCCTAGTTCAGTTTTTGTTGCGCCAATATTTGGGTCAAGTAAAAGATAAAGGTCGCAGCAAGGTTTGAAGTATGGTTGTCAATGTCATGAGGAGGAGAAACTTCCACGACATCAAATCCGACTAGTTTGCCACTGGCAGCAATGTGTTGGAGAAGCAGGAGGGCTAGTTTAGGATCGACACCAAGTGATTGGATGGCACTAACACCAGGAGCAGAGCCGACCGCAAAGCAATCCATATCAATAGACAGATAGATCGCGGTTTGGTTTTCTAAAAATTGATCGATTCGATCAAGAATGGCTTGGTGACTCATCTGGAAGAGATCTTGGCCAGTTAAGAAATCAATGCTTGGTGTTTTAGCGACATAATTAAAGAGGAAGAGGTTGTTATTGTGTTCTTGGATCCCAAGGATGAGGTAAGGGAAGTCCTGACCTTTTTCTTTGGCGTGATCAGCCATTTGACGAAATCCCGTTCCAGAATTGGGCCCGGTTTGGTCGTAAGGACGCAGATCAAAATGGGCATCCAGATTGATCACAGCCAGTTGTTCATCCTTTTTCAAGCTCGATTGGATCCCTAGGTAGTGGCCGTAAGCAGTTCCGTGACCGCCTCCTAGGACGATGGGTTGGATTCCTAATTGGTACATGCGCTGGATCGCTTGTGAGAGACTTTCTTGGAGTTCTTCTAGCGAATGGTTGGGCCCGTCGATATTTCCCACATCATACACTGTTACATTGGTTCCCCAGTGCCATGGAAGTTTAGCGATTTGAGAACGGATAGCTGTAGGACCCTCGACCGCTCCTACGCGCCCATTGTTGATATAGACTCCTTTGTCGCTCTTAAAGCCGATGATCCCAAAGGTCATCCCCTCAAATGGAGTGAGGGTCTCATCGTTTAGGTCTAAAAATTTGGTGACCATTCCCCATTTGGCAGTGTAGGGATTGTCCTCGATGCTACCTTGGTAGTAGCTATAGGTCATTGGATAGTAGTTTGTGAGCAAGGTCGTTGCCTCCCTTATATTTTTTGAAAGCATGCAGAGGCTGAGAAAATCGCCAGCCTCTGTTTTTGTTATATCTTTACTGTATCAGTATTGAATGCTTAAGTCAACTACTTTTTCGATAGTTGCTAAGAATTCTTCACTTTCGACAACAGCAGATGCCTTATTGAGTTCTTCAAAGATTTCGATGTCTTTGTCAAATTCAATGAAGGAAACCTTGTTGCGGATCAGGTCATAGGCAGGTTTTGTACCTTTACCAAGTTCATGATTTTCTGGTTTGAGATCCAAGGCTTGGCAGGCTGCCATGATTTCAGTAGCAACGATGCGACGGGAGTTCTTAAGAATTTCAGCCGCTTTACGAGCTGCTGTTGTTCCCATGCTGACGAAGTCTTCTTGGTTTTCACAAGATGGGATAGAATCGACGCTAGCTGGGTGAGACAAGATTTTGTTTTCAGATGCAAGGGATGCACACGCATACTGGGTAATCATGAAGCCTGAGTTGAGTCCAGGGTGTTTAACCAAGAAGGATGGTAATTTACTAAGCTGGCTGTTGACCAAGCGTTCCACCCGACGTTCAGATACGTTTCCGATTTCAGAAAGGGCGATCCCTAGGAAGTCAAATGGTTGTGCCATTGGTTCTCCGTGGAAGTTCCCGCCGGAGATGACGTGGCCTTCTTTAGTAATAATTGGATTATCTGTCACAGAGTTGATTTCGATTTCAACTTTTTCTTTTACATAAGCAATAGAATCCTTGCTAGCTCCATGGATTTGAGGGATACAACGGAGTGTGTAAGGGTCTTGGACCCGTTGTTGGGTTGCTACCGTTGTGTTCTTGCTTCCTTCAAGGAGGTTGCGGATATTGCGAGCGGTTGCCAATTGTCCACTTTGAGGACGGATGGTATGAAGGTCTTCTTCAAATGGACTGGTAATCCCATTGTGGACTTCCATTGAGAGAGCACCAGCGATATCAGAGAGTTTGAGCAATTGGATACCATCATAAGTCGCAAGAGCTCCGATACCGGTTAGAACGGTTGTACCATTGATCAAGGCAAGCCCTTCTTTGGCAGCCAATTGGATTTTTTCAATACCAGCTTGGTCGAGAGCTTCTTGACCGCTTAAGAGTTGCCCCTTGTAGTAGGCCTGTCCAAGTCCCAACATTGGTAAAACCATGTGAGATAGAGGAGCGAGGTCTCCAGAAGCTCCGAGAGAGCCTTTTTCAGGAATATAAGGAGTGACTCCTTTATTAAGTAATTCTAACAGCTTTTCAACAGTTGACAAACGAATGCCAGAATAGCCTTTCAAGAGCGAGTTGATACGGATCAGCATGATGGCACGAACGGCATCTTCAGGAAGTGGATCACCGAAGCCAGATGAGTGTGTTCGGATCAAGTTTTCTTGCAGTTGAACTGTATCTTCTGGAGAAATGCTGACATTACAGAGGGAACCAAAGCCAGTGGTCACACCATAGACAACTCGTTTTTCACGGACGATATCATCGACAATTTTACGGGATGCGACGACAGCTTCTTTTGCTTGTTCGTCAAGCTCACATTGGGCACCATGGCGAGCGACAGCGATGACGTCTTCGAGTGTTAAGCTATTGCCGTCTAAATGAATCAATTGAGTCATATAAAACCTCCGATTATGAATAATTGTTCTGTGGAAGTAGATGTGTATACTTCAGTTTGAATACCAAACATGAGCCCATTGTCTATTGATCTTAAGAAGTTTGAGAAGAGTCTTAGAGAAAAGGGCTCAGGTTTGACATTCGTGGAGTCTTAGATGGGTTAGGGAGCAAAACCGAGCTTCGCTCCCGTCTACGTTCCCATCTACTGTGTAAAGAAAATTAGTGAGGAAGGGTTTTCGATTTATGTAGTTTATCGCCGTGGAAAACAAAGTAAAGTCCACTTGCAATCACGAGACCGATGGCCCCCCAGACAAAGTTCATTAGGTTGTCCCCTGCGATCATCAAGATACTGATCACAACAGCTAGAACAGGGATAACAGGACCAAATGGTACTCGGAAGGTAACCTTTTTGTCGGGGTACATTTTTCTGAGTTTGATGGCTGCCAAAGCAGTTGGAATGTATTGGAAGAAACGGAAGACAACACTAAAGGTTGCTAATGATTCGAAAGAGCCAGATAACAAGAGTAAGAAGGCGAAGATACCAGAAATGATAATAGCAATGACAGGAGCATTCTTAGAGTTTGTTTTTCCAAGACCCTCTGGCAAGAGTTTTTCAGTTGCTAATGCGGCACCAAAACGAGGGACCATGATGGATTCACCAATGTTTAGACCGGCAATTGAAATGAGGGCTCCGTAAGAAACGAGTGGAGCTCCGATAGGGCCAATCATTTCGACAAATGCGTCTTGTACCGGTGCACCGGTTTGCATAATGCGACCACCAAGCATGGCGATTGTTCCAGCGATGATCAACATGTAGAGAACAGATACAATACTGATAGAACCTAGAATAGCGCGAGGAACGTTCTTTTCAGGGTTGCGCATTTCCCCTGCAACGATAGACATGGTTTCAAATCCGATGAAACCGTAGAAGATGTAGACGGCTGTACTAGAAATAGAGCTGAAGAGACTTGTTCCACTTTCCAATTGAAGGAAAGGTGTGAAGTTGCCCTTGCTTACCCCGCCAGAAATGAAGAAGATGGCAAAGAGCGAGAAGAGGACAATTGGAATTAATTTTGCAACAGTAGCTGTCAGAGTGAACATCTTAGAGGTTTTCAGACCGGCGATGTTCATCAGACTCAAGAGAATCAGCATACCGATACTGATCGGAAGGTTGTAGCCTTCAAATGCTGGGAAGGTAATGATGAAGATCTTAGCAAAGCCGGCTAACATGGCAGCCCAGGCAATAATAGTAACGGCCCAACCGAGAATCCCAACGTTAAAGCCAACGAAGTCTCCAAAAGCGGCTTTTGAGTATTGCATAGCTCCACCGTTTTTATCGAAGTAGCCAGCCGTTTCAGCTAGACAGGCTGATAGTAGCATGACAAGAATAGCTACTCCGAACATGACAGCTAGAGAGGCTGGTCCGAGGCCAGAATATATTTTTTGAGGGAGGAGGAAGATACCAGATCCGATTACGGCGTTGATACCGTATAGAGTGGCACCACTAAAGCTGAATTTCGCTTTTTCTTGTTCCTCAATCGACTGTTTATGTGCTCCGTTCATAATGTTTCTCCTTTGTGAACATTATTGTAGTCCAGTCCAGATAGCAATCGGTTGCTCCCCAGACTGATGGGGTAAAAACGTGATTGTCATCTCTTGAAGGGGAGATGGTTGTTCGATCACCAGGAGCTCGTGAGTTTGGAGGATTTGAGAATGATTTGTTCCCCATTTTAGTGTTAGCGGACAGAGAGCATAGATCAATTGATAGCGACTCTGACTTTTGACACTCTTTTTTGGGGATATAGCACTCATATGCCCCTGATAAGTAGGTTTGTAGATCAAATTAAAGTCTTGACAAGTCCCTTGGCTAGATACAGGATCTCCCCCATCAAAGAAGTAGCTTTGAAAGGGGTTCAAAACCACTTCTTTCTGTTGATGGTTGAGTCGAATGGAGGCATTCAAGGGCATCAAGATTCGGTGGTAGCCAGTGAGATCGGTAAAGTTACTTTTTTCAACCTCTACCGTTGCAGTGGAGAGGCGGAAGTCAAATGTCCGATCTAGATAGCTTCCTCCCTCTGGGGAGAGAAAGAGTTGGGTGGTTTGGCCACCGGACCAGGTAGAAATTTGATAATCTGCGGGGGTAAGATGAAGGATAGTCACCATAGGACGCCTTCTTTCTTAAAAGAGACCAGTGATATTGCCGTGGGCATCGATATCAATCTTTTCACTGGCAGGTACTTTTGGTAGGCCAGGCATGGTCATGATGGTACCCGTGAGAGCTACAATGAAGCCAGCTCCCGCAGCTACCTTGAGATTGCTGATGTTAACAGTAAAATCTTTTGGTGCTCCCATTTTCTTGGCATCATCTGAGAAGGAATATTGCGTTTTGGCCATACAGATTGGGTAGTTTGAGAAGCCAAGAGCTTCCAATTCTTTGAGTTCGCGTTTGGCTGCTGGTGTTAAGCTAATACCTTTACCACCATAGACTTTTGTGACAATCTTGGTTAATTTTGTTTCGATGCTGTCTTCTTGGTCATAGACATAAGAGAAGTGGTTTTCTTCTTGAGCTAGTTGAATGACTTTTTCAGCTAGATCGCGTCCACCAGCACCACCATGTGCCCAGACATCCGAAATGACAACATCTACATTGCGTTTCTTACAAGATTCATAGACAGCTTCTAGCTCTGCCTCTGTATCCAGTGGGAATTTGTTAATGGCAACGACCACAGGTAGGCCATAGACTTCTTGGATGTTGGCCAAGTGTTTGTCTAGGTTTGGCAGACCATCGATAACAGCTTGGACATTTTCAGTAGCCAAGTCCGCTTTGGCAACTCCACCATGCATCTTGAGGGCTCGGATGGTTGCGACGAGGACTACGGCAGAAGGTTTGAGTCCGGCAATGCGGCACTTGATATCAATGAATTTTTCAGCGCCTAAGTCTGCTCCAAAACCAGCTTCTGTCACAACATAGTCTGCATATTTGAGAGCTAGTTTAGTAGCCAGCACACTGTTACAGCCATGAGCAATATTGGCAAAAGGTCCGCCGTGGATGATAGCAGGAGTATGTTCTAAGGTTTGTACCAAGTTTGGATGGATGGCATCTTTTAGGACGGCTGCCATAGCACCTCCAGCCTTGAGGTCTTTAGCTGTGACTGGTTGTCCTTGGTAGTTGTACCCAATAATGATGCGATCGAGGCGTTCTTTGAGGTCAAGGATATTTTCTGAGAGACAGAGAATAGCCATGATTTCAGAAGCCACTGTGATGTCAAAGCCATCTTCACGAGGAACCCCGTTTGTTTTTCCTTGAAGGCCATCGACAATATGGCGGAGTTGACGGTCGTTCATGTCGACCACCCGTTTCCAGGTGATGCGACGAGAATCGATGCCCAACTCATTTCCATGGTGAATGTGGTTGTCAATCAAAGCTGCAAGCAGGTTATTGGCAATCCCAATGGCATGGAAGTCTCCGGTAAAGTGAAGGTTGATATCTTCCATTGGAACCACTTGGGCGTATCCACCACCGGCAGCTCCACCCTTGATCCCAAAGACAGGGCCAAGAGAAGGTTCGCGCAGAGCAATGACGGCTTTTTCACCAATAGCTGAGAGGGCATCGACTAAGCCGACAGAGGTGGTTGTCTTTCCTTCTCCAGCAGGTGTCGGAGAGATGGCTGTCACGAGGATCAGCTTTCCATCTTCCTTATCCTTGAGTTGTTCCAGTTGGTTGCTATCGATTTTGGCCTTGTATTTTCCGTAGAGCGAAATGTCGTCTTCGGTCAATCCAAGTTCAGCAGCGATATCGGTGATGGGCTTCATTTGGACAGAATTGGCAATTTCAATATCCGATAAAACCATAGAATCCCTTCTTTCTTTATATTTGTTTGCTAGGTTTAAGATAATATTTGTTTGCTAGGTTTAAGATAGACTTTCTAAAATGGTTTGGTAAATGTTGTCTGCAAGATCAGAGCCTGTTTGGAGGAGTTCGAGACCCTTGCCGTGGTATTCTTGGACAAAGTCTTGGTCCTTGATTCCTGAAATGTTGATCAGGACGTTGAGCCAAGCCCCTTGAAGGCCAGCTTTGAGATTCAGAGCAGCCACCCCTAAGTCACTCGCCGCATTGGTGTTGGACTTGCCAACAGCTTCTTTGGTGGTTTCAAGCGCCTCAACGATGAGCTCCATCATAGAGAAAGGAGATTCAGTTGCCTGTTTCAAAGCTTTTTGCATGGCTTCACGACGAGCGGCTTTCTCTTCTTCCGTTTCTTTTGGAAGATCAAATACAGCTGATACGACGTTGAAAGCTTCTGTATCTTTGTCAATGGCTTCTAGTAATTTGTCTTGGAGGTGGGCACTTTTTTCGTGAACCCCTTTGATGTGGTCTTCAAATTCAGCGTATTTTTTCTTACCAATGGTCAGTTCACAGACCATTTTTGTAAGGGAAATCCCATTCGCAGCAGATAGGGCAGCAGCAGAACCACCACCTGGAGCTGGAGCATCTGAACCAAGGACCTTGGCAAACTCTGTAATACTTAAGTCAACTAGTTTCATAGATCCCCTTTCTAACCTAACAAGTGATTTTCCAAGACTTGTTTGCTGTAGTCAAAGTCTTCTAATTGCAAGTAGTATTCAGCTGAGTCGATCAAAGCTTTAGCAGGAGCCAGTCCAATGAGTTCTGTTCCGATGATTCGAACCCCATAGCGTTGTGCTTCGAAACGAACGGTTTCAACGACACGATACAATGGGAATTGTTCCAAGTTGACCATGTTGATAGAGACTTGGGCGATGTTACGATCTTCTAGCATGACACCGATCGCTTTACAGTATTTGTATCCACCGCTTGATCCACGAATGATTTTAGAAATTTTATTGGCAATATCTAGGTCGTCTGTGTCAAGGTTAATATTGAAAGCAACGAGTGGCATACGGACACCAACGGCTGTAACCCCTGCAGTTGGGTGAATCTTGCGTTCGCCGTAGTCTGGCTTCCAGTCTTCTTCCAACAATTTTTCTGGCATTCCTTCAAATTGTCCTTTGCGCACTTTAGCCAAGTTTTTCCGTTCTGGACGAGTTGCGGCATCTTCGTAAAGGAAGATTGGAATACCTAATTCGCGATTGATGCGTTCGGCCACTTTATTAGCGATTTCAACGCATTCAGCTGTAGTGATATCTTTGACCGGAACGAATGGACAAACGTCTGTTGCCCCCATACGAGGGTGTTCGCCTTCGTGCTTGGTCATATCGATATTTTCAGATGCATATTTCACCAATTGGAAAGCTACTTCTTGAATGCTTTCTTCATCCCCAACGAGTGTAAAGACGCTGCGGTTATGACTAGCATCAGACGAGTAGTCGAGTAAAGTGACACCTGGGATGCTTTTTGCTGTGGCTACCAATCCGTCGATCACAGCCTGATTGCGTCCTTCAGAAAAGTTCGGAATACACTCAACAATTTTTGCCATATAATTACCTCTTTTTATAGGAGAAGTGGGGAGGAGGAGTCTTTTGCATTTTCCTCCCCTTTCTCAGATTTTTATTTTTTGATGTTAAAACAATTTTTGAACCGCATCTTTGACCAAATCTTCGTCTGCAAGATAAGGAATAGTGATGTGGTCTGTTCCTGCATGGAGACGGTTGTATTCGATCGCTGTTTCAATAGCATGATCGTTCCGTGCCCAGTTCCGACGAGCAACCCCGCCCATGGTATCCCATGAAATCGCAGATTTGATAATTTCATCGATTCGGTGACTACCGTCTAGAACGAGACCGAATCCTCCGTTGATAGCTTTACCGATACCAGTACCACCACCATTGTGGAGAGCAACAAGACTCATACCGCGAGCAGCGTTACCGGCGTAACATTGAACCGCCATATCACAAGTAACGTTTGATCCATCTTTGATGTTTGATGTTTCACGGAATGGAGCATCTGTACCAGATACGTCGTGGTGGTCACGTCCGATCATGACCGGTCCAATCTTGCCTTGGCGAATGAGTTCATTGAATTTCAAAGCAATGTTGACACGACCCATACAATCTTGATAGAGGATACGAGCTTGTGTACCCACTACCAATTGGTTCTTTTCAGCATCGCGAATCCAGTTGTAGTTATCGCGGTCTTGGTAGCGACGAGTTGGATCGATCGCTTCCATTGCTGCGTGGTCAGTTGCAATCAAGTCTTCGTGTTTACCGCTGAGGCAGACCCAACGGAATGGACCATAACCATAGTCAAAGAGCATAGGTCCCATGATATCTTCTACATAAGATGGCCAAATGAAGCCGTCTTTGTCATCCAAACCATTCTTAGAAATTTCCTTGATCCCTGAGTCGTAAACAGATTTCATGAAGGCATTACCATAGTCGAAGAAGTAGGTGCCTTTAGCCGTCAAATCTTTAATCACTGCGAAGTGACGAGCCAAGGTTTCATCGACCAAACGATGGAAGGTTTCTTTGTCTTCTGCCAACAAACGTGTCCGTTCTTCAAAGCTGATACCAACTGGGCAATAGCCACCATCATAGACGTTGTGGCAAGAGGTTTGGTCAGACAAGAGATGAACGTGAACTTGGTGTTCATTGACATATTCAAGCAAGTCTACGATATTACCATGGTAGGCAATCGAAGTTGATTCACCAGCTTCCAGTGCTGCTTGAGCTAATTTTACAGCTTCTTCCGCACTGTCGGTCACTTGACTAATCCAGCCTTGAGAGTGGCGCGTTTCGATCCGAGAGCGGTCGACTTCAGCGACAATGGCAACCGCTTTTGCAATTTCAGCTGCTTTCCCTTGAGCGCCACTCATCCCACCGAGACCAGATGAAATAAAGAGTTTACCAGTTAAGTCGCCATCATCAGCCACACCGAGTTTAAGACGACCAGCATTGAGAAGGGTGTTAAAGGTACCGTGAACGATCCCTTGAGGTCCGATGTACATCCAGCCACCAGCCGTCATTTGACCGTAGTTGGTAACGCCCATTTCTTCAGCGATTTCCCAGTCGTGCATATTGTCATACTCACCAATCAAGAGACCGTTAGTAATGACGACGCGAGGAGCTTCTGGTTTCGATTTAAAGAGGCCAAGAGGGTGACCAGATTCAACGACCAAGGTTTGGTCTTCTGTCATCACTTCCAAGTATTTCTTGATCAAGTTGTATTGCATCCAGTTGGCACAGACAGATCCTGTTTCTCCATAAGTAACCAATTCATAAGGATAAAGGGCAATCTCAAAGCTCAAGTTGTTGTCAATCATGACTTGCATAGCCTTAGCAGCAGTGCATTTTCCTTTGTACTCATCAATTGGTTTTCCATAGATGCGATCTTTTGGACGGAAGCGATAGCCATAGATCCGACCGCGAGTTTTCAGTTCTTCTAGGAATTCTGGGATCAACTCTTGGTGGAATTTTTTAGGAATGTAACGCAAAGCATTTTTAAGGGCAATTTCGGTCTGAGCCTGCGTTAAGCGGAAGCCTCTATCCGGTGCACGACGAATGCCTTCTTGAAAAGTCGCCTTTTCAGGTAGGACATCAAAGTCAAGTTTGACAGACATAGCAGCTGCAATTTCTTTCTCGTCTATAAATGACATAGCAGAACCCTCCTTATAGTTGGACTGTGAATTTGTATTTTCTTTATTGTATCCAAGAAACGTCAATAAAGAGTCAAAAAAAAATATAATTTTTAATAAAGCAAAAAAAAATGAGAGGAAAACTTTTTGACTTTTTTTTGACGCTTTTTCTGTAGAATTGTAAAATGAATAACGATGGAAATAGAAAGGAATGTTTCATATGTCAGCTGATATCCTATTAACCCACTTTTACCAATTGTTTTGTCCAAATGATCTGGGTCATCCTCTCTATGGGAAGGAGATGACAGAGGCAAAAATTCTTTCAGATGCTTATATCGCCATTAAAGATGGAAAGATTCTTTCAGTTGGGACAGGGCAACCAGCCCCAGAACTGATCGATGACCATACAGAAGTAAAATCCTGTGAAGGAAAAGTTGCGACCCCTGGCCTGATTGATTGCCACACCCACTTAGTCTATGGAGGCAGTCGGGAGCATGAATTTGCTAAAAAATTAGCAGGTGTTTCTTACTTAGACATCCTCGCCCAAGGCGGAGGGATTCTAAGCACCGTTCGGGCGACACGGGAAGCTTCTTTTGACACCCTCTATGACAAGTCCAAACGACTGTTGGACTACATGTTGCGCCATGGGGTGACAACCGTTGAAGCGAAAAGCGGTTACGGTTTGGATTGGGAAACTGAAAAACGCCAGTTGGATGTTGTCGCTGCACTGGATCGGGATCATCAAATAGACTTGGTATCTACCTTTATGGCAGCCCATGCGATTCCTACAGAGTACAAGGGCCGTTCCCAAGAATATTTAGATCTTATTGTGGAACAAATGCTTCCGAAAGTGAAAGAAGGACAGTTAGCTGAGTTCTGTGATATCTTCTGTGAAAAAGGGGTCTTTACAGCAGATGAATCTCGCTATCTTCTTTCGAAAGCTAAGGAAATGGGCTTCAAGTTACGGATCCATGCGGATGAAATTGAGTCTATTGGAGGTGTTGACGTAGCGGCTGAATTGCAATCCACCAGCGCAGAACACCTGATGGTGATTACCGATGAAGGCATTCAAAAACTAGCTGCAGCAAAAGTTATCGGCAATCTCTTGCCTGCTACAACCTTCAGCCTCATGGAAGATACCTATGCACCGGCTCGTAAGATGTTGGACGCTGGCATGGCCATTACCCTAACAACGGACAGCAACCCAGGGTCTTGTCCAACAGCCAATCTTCAGTTTGCCATGCATCTGGGTTGCTTCATGATGCGCCTAACTCCAGTAGAAATTCTCAATGCGGTGACCATCAATGCAGCCTATTCAGTTGATCGTGCTAAAACAATCGGCTCTTTCGATGTTGGCAAACAGGCTGACATTACCATCTTTGATGCACCAAATCTAGATTATCTCTTCTATTTCTTTGCGACAAATCTCGTGACAGATGTCTACAAGAAAGGTCAAAAAGTCATTTAACCGACTCCATTTCATTTGGGACTTTGCTGGTTTGTAAAAATCAGCGAAGTCTTTTTTTAAAACGTATCCCTGTAGGGAATAGGACCACTTTAGTGGGAAATTAAAATTTGACGTTCAAAGAATATTTTTCTTACTTTCTGATGTACAAAAAGGGAAATTCTTGATAAAATAGAGGTAATATTGAATATTTTCTTCAATATCATCTGTTTGACGTGAAAACAGATTGTTTAAACTATTGATCAAACGAACAGGTTGTTCAACAGACCTGTCTAGAAATTGTGAGGAGACAAGATGACTGTCGATTATAACAGCAAAGCTTACTTGGATAAAGTAGACGCTTGGTGGCGTGCAGCCAACTACATTTCAGCTGCTCAAATGTACTTGAAAGATAACCCATTGTTGAAGCGCGAAGTCGTTGAAAATGACTTGAAAGCTCACCCAATCGGACACTGGGGAACTGTACCAGGGCAAAACTTTATCTATGCTCACTTGAACCGTGCCATCAACAAATACGACTTGGATATGTTCTATATTGAAGGACCTGGTCACGGTGGACAAGTAATGGTATCGAACTCATACTTAGATGGTTCTTATACTGAATTAAATCCAAACATCCCACAAAATGAAGAAGGTTTCAAACACTTGTGTAAGATCTTCTCATTCCCAGGAGGAATCGCTTCTCACGCGGCGCCTGAAACACCAGGATCTATCCACGAAGGTGGAGAACTTGGTTATGCCCTTTCTCACGCTGCAGGTGCTGTATTGGATAATCCAGATGTGATTGCTGCTACAGTTATCGGTGACGGTGAAGGAGAAACAGGTCCATTGATGGCAGGATGGTTGTCAAATACCTTCTTGAACCCAGTCAACGATGGGGCTATCCTTCCAATCTTCTACCTCAATGGTGGGAAGATCCACAACCCAACCATCTTCGAGCGCAAAACAGACGAAGAATTGGCCCTCTTCTTTGAAGGTCTTGGTTGGAAACCAATCTTTGCGAATGTTACTGCAATTTCAGAAGACCACGAAGCTGCACACGCTTTGTTTGCTGAAAAATTGGACGAAGCAATTGAAGAAATCAAGAAAGTCCAAGCAGAAGCTCGTAAAGGTTCTGCTGAAGAAGCAACTCAACCAGTATACCCTGTCTTGATTGCTCGTATTCCTAAAGGTTGGACTGGTCCAAAAGCATGGGAAGGAACACCAATCGAAGGTGGATTCCGTGCGCACCAAGTGCCAATCCCAGTAGATGCTCACCACATGGAGCATGTTGATGCCCTTCTTTCATGGTTGGAATCTTACCGTCCAGCTGAATTGTTCGACGAAACTGGTAAACTAGTTCCTGAAATTGCGGAAATTGCACCAAAAGGTGACCGTCGCATGGCGATGAACCCAATCACAAATGCTGGTGTGATCAAACCAATGAACACAGCTGATTGGAAGAAACATGCCCTTCAATTCAACACACCAGGTGAAATCATGGCTCAAGACATGATCGAATTTGGTAAGTATGCGGCAGACTTGGTAGATGCGAACCCAGATAACTTCCGTATCTTTGGTCCAGACGAAACCAAATCAAACCGTCTTCAAGAAGTCTTCACTCGTACAAGCCGTCAATGGTTAGGACGTATGAAACCAGACTACGATGAAGCCTTGAGCCCTGCTGGTCGTGTCATTGACTCTCAATTGTCAGAGCACCAAGCAGAAGGTATGCTTGAAGGATATGTCTTGACAGGTCGTCATGGATTCTTCGCTTCTTACGAATCCTTCCTTCGTGTTGTAGATTCTATGATCACTCAACACTTCAAATGGTTGCGTAAGTCTAAGACCCATACAACATGGCGTAAAAACTACCCAGCCTTGAACTTGATTGCAACTTCAACTGTCTTCCAACAAGACCACAATGGTTACACTCACCAAGATCCAGGTATCTTGACTCACTTGGCTGAGAAAACTCCTGAATACATCCGTGAGTACTTGCCAGCAGATACCAATAGCTTGCTTGCAGTGATGGATGAAGCCTTCAAGGGAGAAGATGTGATCAACTTGATTGTTTCTTCTAAACACCCACGTCCTCAATTCTATTCAGCAGCTGAAGCAGAAGAATTGGTTCGTGAAGGATACAAGGTGATCGATTGGGCATCAACTGTTTCAGCAGATGAAGAGCCAGATCTTGTTATTGCCGCTGCAGGTACAGAGCCAAACTTAGAAGCTCTTGCAGCCATCACAATCTTGCACAAGGCCTTCCCAGAATTGAAGATCCGCTTTGTTAACGTTATCGATATCTTGAAATTGCGTCACCCATCCGTTGATGCGCGTGGACTTTCAGATGAAGAGTTCGACAAAGTCTTCACAACTGATAAACCAGTCATCTTTGCCTTCCATGGTTACGAAGGCATGATTCGTGATATCTTCTTCAACCGTCACAACCATAACCTTCGTGTACATGGTTACCGTGAAAACGGAGATATCACCACACCATTTGATATGCGTGTGATGTCTGAGTTGGATCGCTTCCACTTGGCACAAGATGCAGCTAATGCAGCTCTTGGACCAGAAGCAGCTGAATTCGCAGCTCAAATGGACGAAACAATCGCCTTCCACCATGACTACATCCGTGAAAACGGAGACGACATTCCAGAAGTTCAAAACTGGAAATGGGAAAACGTGAATAAATAA